>JBJTIV010000364.1:0-2818 GCA_046095145.1 Planctomycetaceae bacterium | reverse complement strand
AGGTGCTCGATGCCATGACGGCCCTCGACGATCCCGCGACGGCGATCTTCGCGACCAACCCGATGACCACGCTGGGCATCATGCGGCGGGCTCAGGAGCGGGGCATCGGCGTGCCGGCCCAGTTGTCGGTGGTCGGCGTGGACGACAGCGACGTGCGGACGCACGTCTGGCCGCGGCTGTCGGCCGTCACGCAGGACGCCAGCGCCTTGGGCACGGAGGCGGCGCTCTGGTTGACGCGGGCCATCGCGGCCGGCAAGTCGCGGCCCACGTGCCGCCGCACGATCGCCACGAGTTTCGAGATCAACGGCACGACGGGCCCGGCGTCAGGCGGGCGTGCCGCGCGGCGACAGCCGAGATCGCTTCCGGACCGGAGCCAGAGCGGTTGAGCGGACGACGAGCCAGCGGTCCTGGGGATCGCGTGCAAGGCGTCGTGAATGGCGGAATCGGACATACGGTTCGGATCGGGGACTTGGAAACACCTTGTGACCAGCGGAGGTTCACGATGATGACGAGCATGAAACAGTTCCAGCGCCTCGCGACCCGCCTCGTGTTGGCGGTTGGCCTCGTGGCCGGATCGCTGGGTCATGCCCACGCCGGGGCGTGGAACGGCTACATGAACGTCTGGGATCAAAATCCTGCCACCGGAGGCGCCTACCTCTTCGGCAGCGGCTGGGGCTTGTCCGACCTCAAGACCGTCGTCGTGAACGCGACGGGCACCGGCACGGTCATCACGAACAACATCCTTGAGCTCTATCCCAACTACAACACCTACGCCAACGGCGCCGGAGACCCCTTTTGGCGGGACAACGGCGGCGTCGGCCCGGGGGGCAACAAGTGGCTGGAGGCCAACACGTACATCCAGACGACAGTGACCGGCGAGACGGCCGTGTTCTCCGGCACGGTGAGTTCCTTCTCCCTGTCTCCGGCGTTCAAGGCCGAGGCGGTGATCAAGATCTTCGATCCCAGTTGGAACTACATCGGCGCCCAGGCGCTGCCCCTGACCGGGCTGGGAGCGTTCAGCGTCACGATGGATACGCTGTTCTACCCGGGCTACAACATTCAGAAAGGTTTCATGGTCTCGGGCACCAACGCCAATCCGGAGACCGCCGCGGCAAACGGCTTCCTGCAGGTGATCACCGAGCCCACCGGCGGCAGCGTGATTCTCCTCAACGTCGGTTCCGGCACGACGCGGACGCAGGCTCAGGCCGGATATGCGTCGATCCCGGCGGCCATCTCGGTGACGAAGACCGGCGCGGGCACCGTGGTGTTCGATGCCGTCAACGCCTACGACGGGCCGACGATCATCGATGCGGGAACGCTCCGGGTTTCGAACACGGGTGGCCTCGCCGCCAGTCCCGTGAAGGTGAACGCCGGCGGCGCGCTCGCCATCGCGGCGGCCGGGACGACGGCGCTGGCCACTGTGGCCGTCGAGATCAACGGCGCCATGACCCTGCGGAACGACGTCCGCCAGACGGTCAACCTGAACTCGCTGTCCGTCAATTCGGTGGTCCAACAGACCGTCGACTCGGGCACCATGACCAACGGCTACATGAACTGGTTCAACCTCCCGTCGGCGGGTGGGGCCTACGTGGGCGGCAGTCCATGGGCCATCGCCGACCTGCGGGCGGAGTACACCAGCGGCACCAGCGTGACGCTCTCGCCGTGCTACGTGACCGACACGAGTTCGTACTGGTACACACCCAGCGGTGAGCCGGGTGCGACCGGCAACAAGACCATGGAGGCGCTCCTCTACGGCCAGGCGGACGGCACGCTGGCAGGCAAGACCGTGAAGTTCAGCGGCTCCGTTCCCGAATACTCGCTGCTGAGCGGATCCGGCAACTGGACGGTGAAGGCGTTCATCCGGGATTTCGCGGCCGACTACAGCGGCTACTCCGAGTCGACGGTGCCGATCACGGGAACCGGCGCCTTCTCGGTCAGCATGACGACCAACAACGATCCCACGCGGCACGTGCAGTGGGGCCTGGCGACCACAGGTCCTCCCGTGTGGATCACCGACCTGCCGTCGAAGGGCAATGTGGTCGTGCAGGCGGTCGCCCCGTCGGCGCGCGAGGGGGGCAAGATCGACATCGGCAAGGGCCGGATCAACATCGCCCCGGGCGGAACGTCGGAGGAGGCTCTGCGAGCCGAACTGATCGCCGGCCGCGCCGGCGGCACGTGGTCGGGTTCCAGCGGGATCATCACGACGGGTGGAACGGCGGGCACGTCGACGCTTCCGGTGGTGGGTTACCGGGTGTTCACGACGGGCTCGGCGACCGTGGCCTGGGCGGCCTTCGGAGACGTGAACCTGGACGGCCGCGTCGACTCCACCGACATCTCGCTGATCAACGGCGGCGGCCGGTTCAATCAGGGATCCCCGGCGACGTGGGTGCAGGGTGACCTCAACTACGACGGCGTCGTGAATTCGACCGACATCTCGCTGCTCAACGGCTCTGGCCTCTACGGCGCGGGTTCGTATCTGCCCGTGACGGGGCTGGGAACGTTCGGTGAGACGGTCGGCGGTGCGCCCGTGATGGCCAGCGTACCCGAGCCGGGCACGTGGGCGCTGGCGGTCGTGGGCCTGGCGGGGCTGGCCGCGGGTCGGACTCGCGGTCGGCGCGGTCGGGCCGCGTCACGCGATCCGTCTCAGCGTTGAGACCCGTCTCCGCCGCGTCGCGGAGTCCCGTCGAGGAGGCGGAAAAGTCTGAGGCGGTCTCGCCCAACATCCCGGAGTCCCGTCGCTGCCGCTCCGGGCTTGTATGTGTGGAGTTGTGCGCAAGGCCCGGAGGGCCGGGTTGCGTCCAGCCGGCGGAGGCCGGCC
>JBJTIV010000363.1:0-3441 GCA_046095145.1 Planctomycetaceae bacterium | reverse complement strand
TCGGCATCCTCCCCGACCGCCTGCGGCACGACGTCGCCGGGCTCGGCCCGGGCGTCGTCCGCCCCGTCGCCCGGACTCGCGACCGGCGCGGCTGCGCGGGCCGGCCGCGGCCGCGGCGGCTCGACGCGGCGAATCGCCGCGACGAACACCTGTCGCGCATGGGCCACGAGCGGATGGTCGGCCGCCTCGCGCATGAGCGCCGCCTGCGTCAGCCCGGGGGCGGGTCGCGCCGCCGGACGCCGGTCGGCGGACGCAGCGGGCTCCGGCCCGACGGCCGGGCCGCCGCCGGCCAACCGGATCGCCAGCGGCCGCCCCGCGACCGCGGCGAGCGCCGTCGCCAGCCCGCCGGTGACCTCGGGACGGCCGAGGAAGGAGAGCGCCTGCGCCGTCGGGATCGTGACCTCCACCGCATCGCCCCGCCATTCCGCCGCCGTCGCCGTCAGGGCGAAGTCGGCGGCGAGCCCGCCACACTGCTCGGCGGCATGGCGCCAGACCTGGAGCGGATCGGCGGGCGCGGCCGGAGGAACGCTTACCGCAGCCGGCACCACGGCCGGTGCGGCCGGCGCCACCCGCGTCGCCGTCGGTGCGGCCCTCACCGGGGGCGGCGGAACGGATCCTGGGTCAGCCGTTTTTTTTTCGCGCGGCGCGGTCGCGGCAGGCCGCGCCGGCGGAGGGGTCGCGATGCCGACGCGATCCACGGCGGCCGCGAGACTGTCGAGATCCTCGAGCGTGGCCAGCCGCACCACGGCCATCTCGGCGAGCACGCCCGCATGGCCGCTCACCGCCATCCGCGCGAGCGACTGGTCGATGATCTGCAGCATGGCGAGGATCGTGGCCGTGCCCAGCCGGCCGCCGAGGGCCGCGCAGTCCACGCCGAGCGCGGACTCGTCGGCAAGCATCCCCTTGCCGCAGCCCACGCTCGCCACGAGACAGTCGCGGAGCGCCGCCACGAGCTGATCGAGGACGCCGCCCGGGTCGGCGCCCCCCTGCACCGCCGCGTCGAGGGCCGCCAGCGCCGCCGGCGCGTCCCGGTCGGCCAGCGCGGCCAGCAGCGTTCCGACCCGCTCCTCGCGGCCGGTGCCGATCATGGCGTGGACGTCGTCGGCCCCGATCGGGCCGGTGGCCGCGCCGAGCAGCTGCTCGAGGAGCGACTGGCTGTCGCGCATGCTCCCGGCGGCCCGGCGGGCGATGAGGTGCAGCGCCTCGGCGGTCACGTCGGCCCCCTCGGCCTCCACGATCTGCGCCAGCCGCGTGGCGATCGCCGCGGCGGCGACCGTCGTGAAGTCGAACCGCTGGCAGCGGGAGAGGATCGTGATCGGCAGCTTCTCGGGCTCCGTCGTGCAGAGCACGAATTTCACGTGGGCCGGCGGCTCCTCGAGCGTCTTGAGGAGGGCGTTGAACGCCTCCCGCGTGAGCATGTGGACTTCGTCGATGATGTAGATCTTGAACCGCCCGTGGGCGGGGCGGACGGCCACGTTCTGCCGCAGCTGGCGGATCTCGTCGACGCCGCGGTTGCTGGCCGCGTCGATCTCGACCACGTCCACGTCGTTGCCGGCCGCGATGGCGAGGCAGGCGTCGCAGGCGTTGCACGGCTCCGGCACCGGCCCGCCGGCACACTCGAGCGCCTTGGCGAAGATCCGCGCCGCGCTCGTCTTGCCGGTGCCGCGGGCGCCGCAGAACAGGTAGGCGTGGCCGATGCGGCCCGACTGGATGGCCCCGGAGAGCCCCCGGGCCACGTGCTCCTGGCCCACCAGCTCGTCGAATCGCTGCGGCCGATAGCGGCGGGCGACGACCTGGTAGGCGGCGGGTTCCGTCATGGCCGCGATTCCGAATCCGGCTCGGGCGGAAGCCGATGAGAGGCCCACCGCACAAAGGGACGACTGCTTATGGCTGCTGCGGTTAGGCCCTGACCAGGTTCACAGGTCCCCATCGCAGGGGCCTCTCATCGGCTGCCGACCACTCGATTCTTACGTGCCGGGTGCGGCCCGGTCAAAGGCTGCTACATTTCCCGCCATGGCGAACACCGCATCGCCGATGATGCAGCAGTTCGAGGCGGCGAAGGCCCGCTGCCCGGGCGCGCTCGTCCTGTTCCGGATGGGCGACTTCTACGAGCTGTTCGGCGACGACGCCCGCGAGGCCGCCACCCTCCTCGACCTCACGCTTACCAGCCGCGACAAGGGCCCCGACGCCCTGCCGATGGCGGGCTTCCCGCACCACCAGCTCGACACGCAGCTCGTGAAGCTCGTGGCCGCCGGCCGCCGCGCCGCCATCTGCGAGCAGATCGACGACCCCAAGACCACGAAGGGCCTGCTGCGCCGCGAGGTCACGCGGATCGTCACACCCGGGATCGCCGCCGACGAGTCGCTGCTCGACCCGCACCGGCGCAACTGGCTCGTGGCGGTCCTGCCCGGCGGCCGCCAGGCCCGCGCGGCGGACGCCGAGGCCGCCGGCCACCCCCCGGCGGGCCTGGCGTGGATCGACGTGGCCGCGGGCCGGTTCGAGGCGGCCGTGGTGCCCCGCGACGACGTGGCCGATCACCTGCAGCGGCTCGAGCCCTCCGAGGTGCTCTGCGCCGACGGCGACCGCGCGGCGGTCGCCGACCTCGTTCGCGCGGCCGGTCGGCCCTGCGCGGTGACCGCGCGGCCCGCCTGGTGGTTCGCGACCGCGGCGGCCGAGGCCGCGCTCGGCCGGGCCCTCGGCGGCCGCCGGGTCGAGGGCCTCGGCTTCGAGCCCGGCGCCGACGCCCGGGCGCTGGCCGCCGCCGGCGCCGTCGTCGCCTACCTCGAGGAGAACGAGCCGGCCGCCGTGGGCCGGATCGAGTCGCTCGTCGCCTGGCGGGCCGGCCGGCGCATGGAGATCGACGAGGCCTCGCGCCGCAGCCTCGAACTCGTGCGGGCCGCCGGCACGAACCGCCGCGAGGGCTCGCTCGCGGGCGTGCTCGACCGCACGCAGACGCCGCTCGGAGCCCGGCTGCTCGCCGAGTGGCTCGCGGCCCCGCTCGTCGACAAGCCCGCGATCGACGAGCGGCTCGACGCCGTCGCCGCCCTCGTCGAGGACCCGGCGCTCGCCGCCCGCCTCGCCGGCTGCCTGGCGGGGATCGGCGACCTCGAGCGGCTCGTGGGCCGCGTGGTCACCGGCCGGGCCGGCCCGCGCGACCTCGAGCGGATCGGCCGCGCCACCGCCGCCCTGCCCGACGTGATCGCCGCGCTCGGCGAGTGCGGCGGGCTGCTCGCCGACCTCCGCGACGGCCTCGACCCCTGCACCGACGTGGCGACGCGGATCGCCGCGACGCTCCGCGAGGGCTGTCCGATCTATGCCCGCGAGGGGGGCTTCATCCGGCCCGGCTGCGACGCGGCCCTCGACGACCTCGTCGAGCTCGCCAGCGGCGGCAAGGCCTGGATCGCCCGCTACCAGGCCGAGCAGGTGGAGCAGACCGGCATC
>JBJTIV010000362.1:0-11755 GCA_046095145.1 Planctomycetaceae bacterium | reverse complement strand
CGACTACGGCGCCGACGAACCGCTCGTCCTGGAGCCGGCGCCGGGGGCCGCCGTGTCCGACTGCCGCGGACCCGCGGGCTCGAGCGGCGCGGCAGCCGTCCGCCTGGTGGCCGAGGCTATCGCCCGGCCCGCCCACGGCCCGCCGCTGGCGGCGCACGTGGTGCCCGGCGACCGGGTCGCGATGGCGCTCGCCGGCGACGTGCCCCAGGCGGCCGCGGTGGTCGCCGCGCTGAGCGAGGGCCTCGCCGCGGCCGGAGCCACGGACGTCACGATCCTCCACGCCCCGCCGCTCGACGAGGGCCGGTCGCGGGGCCAGGCGACGCCGCTCCCCGCCGGGGCGGTGGCCTTCGATCCGACCCTCGACGCGGCCACGTCCTACCTCGCGGCCGACGAGGCGGCGCGGCCGCTCTATCTGGCGAGGCTGCTCGTCGACGCCGACGTGGTGGTGGCCGTGGGCGGCGGGGGCTGGACTGCGGCGCTCGGCGGCCGGTCGCTCGAGGGAGAGCTCTGGCCGACGTTCTCGCGGCTGGGCTGCCGCCGCGACCTGACCACGGCGCTCGCCCGCCGCGGTCGCCACGCGCTGCCCGACTGGAAGTCCGCGATGCAGGAGGTGACGTGGCAACTCGGCGTGTGCGCCAGCCTGCGGCTCGTGGCCGGCCGCGGCGACACGCTCGCCGCGGCGGTGTTCGGCCTGCCCGACGAGGCCGGCCGGATGGCCCGCGAGGCGGCGCGCGGCTGGAGCCCCGACGTCGCCGCGCCGGCCGACCTCGCCGTGGCGTCGCTGGCCGACCCGCAGGCGGGCTTCGGCGCGATCACGCGGGCGCTGGCCGCGGCCGCCCGGGTCACGCGGCCCACCGGCACGGTGTGCATCGCCTGCCGCGTGGCCACGGGGCCGGGCATCATCTTCGAGCGCTGGCGGCAGGGCGCGCCGCTCGACGGCCTCGTCCACGAGGCGGCGCGGCTCGGCGACCCGGCGCTCGTCGCCGACGCGCTCGAGACCAGGCTCTTCGCCCGGGCCCTCGGTGACCGGCGGCTCGTGTTGCTGTGCGACATCGAGGCGGAGACGATCGAGGAGCTCGGCTTCGGCCACGCCGCCGTGCCGGAGGCCGTGGAGCGGCTCGCGCACCGCGCCGAGAGCCTCGTCGTGCTCCACGAAGCCGACCGCATGCTGCCGCACGTGGCGTGAGCGCCGCCGAGCAGGTGGTCACACAGGTCTCCCCGATGAATCCGGGCGGGGTTGCCCGTACCGTCTCGCCCGGACGCTCGCTTCAGCCATCCTGGCTTTCGCTCGCTCGGTGCTGTCTGCGCTACGGCATCCTGCCTCCGCTGGCCAGCAACGCCGGCTCGACGGTACGGGCAACCCCTCCCCTGCCCGACTCCCGGATCGGGCCTCGTCGTTAGACCTCGTCGCTCGGCGGGAACTGCCGCCGCTCGAGGATCAACACGGCCGTCGCCAGGAGCACCGCCGTCAGCACCACCACGGCGAGCACGTGCACCCACGCCGGCCGCGGGTCGACGAACAGCTGCATCTCGATGGGCAGCCTCCGCTTCCACTGCATCCAGTCGACGAGCAGGCTCCGCAGCCGCAGGCTCACCGTCGCCTGGTTCACCACCGCCGGAATCGTGCCGGCCAGGAATTCGACCACGATCGCCGCGCCCACGCTGGCCACGAGCGCCCGCTTGGGGAGCACGACCGCGGGCACCGCGAACAGGGCCCCGCGGCCGATGCACGAGAGCAGCGTGAGCGCGGCGAAGATCCCCGCGACGGCGGCCGGTCGCTCGACGTCGGTCACCGCCAGGGCGAGGGCCAGCGAGACGAGCGCGACGGCGCCCGTCCAGATCACCGCCGCCAGCCACGTGCCCAGGAGCAGCGCCCGCCGCCCGCGGGGCCGCGTGGCCACGTGGGCCCACGTGCCGCGTTCCAGCTCGTCGGCCACCGCGGGACACATCGTGACCAACAGGCCGAGCATGCAGACGGCCTCCGGGACGAGCGCGTAGAGCATCGCCACGGCAAGGTCGGAGGCGAGCGCGCCGCGGGCCGCCCGCGACGCGGCGAGCATCACGGCCGCGGGAAACACCGCGCCCACCGCCGCCAGGGCGAGCCGCTGCCAGGTGAGCAGCCTGGCCAGCTGGAAGGCCGCCACCGTCCAGACGGCCGCGGGCAGGCCGGCCGACGCGGCGCCGTCGTCCCGCGCGCGGCTCATGCCTTCACTCCCCGATGCAGCCGCACGAGATGGCCGAACATGCCGTCGAGCGAGCGGTCGGCGGCGCCCACCTCGAGGAGCTCGAGGCCGGCGTCGCAGGCCCGCGGCACCACCTCGGCGACGAAGTCGCCGGGCCGGCGGGTGGCCACCACGACGGTGTCGCCCTCGATCCGCAGGGCCTCCACGCCCTCCATGGCCACGGCGAGCTCCGCGAACGCGCGGGGCTCCCGGCAGCGCACCCGCACGTCGCCGGGCAGCGTCTCCACCAGCCGGCGGATCTCCGCGGCGTCACCGCTGGCCACGAGCCGGCCGCCGAGGATCACGGCCAGTCCGGCGTCGAGCGCCTCGACCTCGTGGAGCAGGTGGCTCGCCACGACGAGGCTCTTCGTGCGCGACCAGGAGCGGACGAGCGTGACGAGCTCGTGCCGGGCCACCGGATCGAGCCCGTTGAAGGGCTCGTCGAGCACCAGCAGATCGGGCTCGTGGGCGATCGCGCCGGCGAGCTTGGCCCGCTGCCGCATGCCCTTCGAGAGCGTGACGAGCGGTCGCCGCGCCGCGTCCGTGAGCCCGACCTGCGCGAGCGCCGCGTCGGCGCGGGTGGTCGCCGCCGCCGCGGTGAACCCGGAGAGCCGCACGAGGTAGCGCACCCACTCCAGCGGCGTGGTGGTGCGGTCGAGCAGGTCGGCGGCGGGGCAGTAGCCGATGCGCCTGAGGACGTCGGGATTCCGGAAGGGGGCCGCGCCGAACACCTGCAGGCGGCCGAGGGTCGGCCGCAACTGGCCGGTGACGAGGCCGAGGAAGGTCGTCTTGCCCGCCCCGTTCGGCCCCACGAGCCCGTGCGCGCCCGTGGCGAGCGCCACGCTGACGTCGTTCACGCCGATCACCGACCTGTAGAGCTTCGTGACGTGCTCGAGCTCGATCATGTCGTCAGACCCTCATCGGGGCCGCGACCCGCCAGGCGAGCACGCCCGCGGCCGCGCACGACACGGCCACCAGGGCCGCCAGCGGCGGCAGGAGCGCCTGCGGGCGGCGCTCGATGCCGAAGATCCCGGCCTGCACCACGCCCACGGCGTGGTAGGGCGAGATCCAGGCCCAGCGGTCGCGCCGGCCGTCGAGGCCGGCGGCCCGAGTGATCCAGTGGCCGCGCCGCGGCGGCGGTTCCGGGTCCGCGGCGGCGGTCGCCACGGTGCCGGGCTCGGTCGCGGCCACGAGGTCGGCGGTGGTGAGGGCCGAGTGGGCGATCCAACAGGCCGCCCAGGTGGCGAACCAGGCGAAGCTCGCGATCCGGCTCTCGGCGGTGAGCGACGAATAGGCCAGGGCGAGCAGCACCGTGGGCACCGCGAGCACCACGCTCGCGGCCACCGCCCGCAGCGGCAGGTCCCAGGTCTCGAGGGCCACGACCACGCTGGGACTGACGAGCACGCCGGCCAGCCACAGGGCCACGGCCGGCAGCGTGGTGATCACGGCCACGAGCGCGGCCACGATCGCCAGCTTGCCGAGGATGTAGGCGCCGCGGCCGACGGGCCGCGTGAAGTAGACGAGCCAGGCCTTCGCGCGGAGATCGCCGGAGATGAGCGCGGGCGCCACCAGGCCGATCACCACCACGAGCAGGAGCGCCTGCGGCGCCCGCATGAAGGCCAGCAGAAGCCGCGTCCACACCAGCCGCCGCGTCGCCACGAGCTGCTCGGCCTCGGTGAGACCCACGGGCAGCGTGTCGCTGCGGCCGAGCGTGTTGGCCACGATCGTGCCCAGGATGCCCAGGCCGTCGAGATTGCCGCCCCGCGCGGCCCGCTCGGTGAGCGACGTGAGCCGCCCTTCCTCGACGGCCTGCTCGAAGGCGAAGAAACTGGCCGCGAAGAAGAGCGCGGGGCTCCACGCGAACAGCATCGCCCGGCGCAGCCAGCGGCTCTTCCAGGCGAGTCTCACGCCCGTCAGCGCGATCACCACTGCCGCCGCCCAGGCCGGCTCGAGCCGGCCCCGCCAGGCGCGATAGCCCACCTCATGGAGCGGCATGGCGGTCCTCGGCGATGGCCTCGAGAAACACCTGCTCGAACCGGCGCCGCGCCGGCTCGAGCGACCGCACGGCCAGGCCCGTCTCGCGGGCCGCCCGCCAGATGCCGGCGGCGGCGTCGGCACCGCGATCGGCGACGACGAGGGCCTCCGCGTCGGTCCGCGTCGCCTCGAGGCCCCGCTCGCGCAACCGCGCCGCGCAGGCGTCGAGCGGCCCCGCCGCCTCCAGCCGCAGCTGCGGCACGACGGGCCGGGTGAGCTCGTCGATCGTGCCCTCGAGCCGCACGCGGCCGGCGGCCAGCACGATCACCCGGTCGCAGACCGCCTGTACGTCGGGCAGCACGTGCGTCGACACGAGCACGGTCTTGCCGTGATCGCGGGCCAGCGTGGTCAGGCGGCCGAGCATCGCCTGCCGCTCCAGCGGATCCAGGCCGTTGGTCGGCTCGTCGAGGATCACGAGGCCCGGGTCGTGGACGAGCGCCGCCGCGAAGGCCACCTTCTGCCGCATGCCCACGGAGAGCGTCTCCACCGTGCGGTAGCGCTCCTGGCCGGCGTCGCACCAGTCGAGCACCTCGTGGGCGCGGCGGAGCGCCTCCGTGCCCGGCAGGCCGGAGAGCCGGGCGGCGTAGCGGACCATCTCCACCGCCTGGAGCCCGGGCACGGTGCACTCGTCCTCGGGCACCACGCCCACGAGGCTGCGCACGCGGCGCGGCTCCCGGGCCGGATCGATGCCGTGCACGCGCACGGCCCCCGCGGCCAGCCGCACGAGTCCCAGCAGGGACCGCACGAGCGTGCTCTTGCCGGCGCCGTTGGGGCCCACGAGCCCGGTGATGCCGGGCCGGACGGTGCAGGTCACGTGGTCCAGCACCATCCGCCTTCCGTAGCGCTTCACGACGCCGTCGAGCCGCGCCGGCATGTCGTCGGCGACGGTGGCTGATGGCGGTGGCGACATGGTGCGGCGGGACGAACGACCGTAAACCTACCGCGGCCGACGGCCCGCGTCGAAGCAGCCGCTCACCGCCCGGTGCGGGCCACGACGCGGTGGCGAAGCGCCACGGTGTCGATGGGACCCCAGCGGCGCGAGTCGGTCGACGCGGGCGGGTGGTCGCCGAGCACGAACACCTCGTCGTCACCGAGCCGCCAGCGCGACCGGCCGTCGGCGCCGGGCCGCCAGGCGACGTCGCGCCAGCGGGAGCCCGTCACCACGGTCGCGCGGTCGCCGCCGTCGATGGCCAGCGCCGGGGCCGCGTGGTCCTCCGCGGGCTGCGGCCAGGGATCGGCGACCTGCCACATGTCGGGAGCGCCGGCGGGCAGGCCGTCCCGCCGGCCCGCCGGACGGTCGCCGACGGGCAGCGGCCACGCGGCCATGACGAGCCGGCCGTCGAGCCGGCCGGCCACGACGGCGTGGCGACCCGGCACCGTGAGCGGCCGCGTCGCGACCGCGTCGCCCACGCGCACGCGGACCTCTGCGGGATCCGCCGCCGACGCGCTCCACACGTCCACCACGGCGGCGAGGCCGACGTCGCGAACGGCCTCGAGCGTCCGCGGCGCGCGTGTGTCGAAGGCCGCTTCGTCGAGAACTTCGCCGGCGGGCCACGACCAGGCCCAGCCCGGCACCGGCAGCCCGGCGGTCGCGGCGTCGGGCACGGCGGAACCCAGTTCCGTGAGCCGTCGGGGACTCTTGAGGATGATCTCGCCGTCGATCGCCAGGTCGCCGTCGACGACCGCCACCTCCTCGCCGGGCAGGCCGACCACCCGCTTGATCGCCAAGCCGTCCGCCGCCGCCAGCACCCAGCGGTCGAACCGCCGCGGCCGTCGCAGGCGATCGACCGCGGGACACGGCCCGGTGCGCACGATGTCGCCGGACAGGAGCCCCGGGCCCATCGACACCCCTTCGACCTCAAAGTGCCGCGGGGCGGCGAGCCAGCCCGCAGCGGCGACCGCGCCGAGGGCCAGCCCGGCCCGCAGCCACGCCGTCCGGCCCGGCGGCGACTGCGGATCGCGTCGCGACACCGCGGCGGGCACGGCTGCTCCTTCGCGGATGGCGTCGGGGAGGTGGAGCCGTTCTTCCGACCGCGTCGGCGGGGCACCACCTCGGGATCGACTTCGTTGTAGGGGCCGCACGGCTCCGCGGCAAGCGACCGGCCCGAACGGATCGACCGATCCCCGGCGTACACTTTCGGTGACGACGGCGCGGTGCCGCGGATGCCGTGGTGGTGACAGCATGCAGCGGACGATGAAGCCCAGCGCACGGATCATGCTGCGGTCGTGCCGCCTCGCCTGCGTCGCGGTGACGCTCCTCGCGACACCGCTCCCGGCCGACGTGCCGCCGTCCGCGGTCGCCGCCCGCCGCGACCTGGCCGACCGCGTGCTGGCCTGCACCGTCGGCATTTCGAGCCAGGCAGACGCCTACTCGTCGAACTCCGGTTCCGGCATCGTCGTCTCGCCCGACGGCCACGTGCTCACGGCCACCAGCGTGGTCCCGATCGGGGCGGGTGACATCAAGGTGCTGTTTCCGGGGTTCGTCTCCCGTGACGCCGTGGTCGTGGCCGCCGACGAGAAGCTCGCCGTCACGCTGCTCAAGGTCGACGCCGCGGGCCTGCCCTGTCTGCCGCTGTCCCGCGGGCTGCCCGAGGTGGGAGCGACGGTCTACACGGCCGGCGACGTCGAGGGCTCGATGCGCACCAGCGGCCGCGCCTCGCTCAGCCGCGGGATCGTGAGCGGCATCTACGACGTGCCGGCCTGCCCCGAGGCCGACTACGCGGGCGTGGCGATCGAGACCACGGCCGCCGTGAATCCGGGCTCCGACGGCGGTCCGCTCGTCGACGGCACCGGCGCGGTCTGCGGCGTGATCACGCTCGGCGTGCTGCCGCTCCGCTGGCAGGGCACGGCGGTGCCCGCGCAGGTGCTCGTCGAACGCTTCGCGCCGCTCGGCGCGGGTGGCGTGGTGCCGCCCGGCACGGCGGCGCCGGCCGCCGCCGCGGGGACGCCGCTGCGGTCGGTCGCCGAACGCTTCGCCCGGTATCTCGTGGGCCTCGAGGTGGTGCGGACGTTCCCGCCGGAGGTGCTCCCGCTCATGTCGTGGCGGGTGTTTCGCGACGGGATCGCGGACTTCCCCGAACTCTCCGAGTCGGAGCAGCAGCGGCGCTTCGAGGAATGGCTGGTCGCGTCGCGGGCGCTCGAGGTCAACCAGCTGCTGCGCCGCCCGGCGGCGCCGCTGACCGGCGTGATCGTGTCGGCGGAGGGACACGTGCTCACGAGCCTGTTCAACGTGGGCGACGACACCGCCCACGTGGTGAAGAAGACCGGCCGGCCGCGGACGTGGGACGTGCGCGAACTGGTCCGGAAGCGGCCCCAAGGGTCCGACGAGGGCCTCGAGGCACGACCCAACACCGTGCGCACGGTCACCGTCCTGCTGCCGGACGGCGGCCGCAAGGAGGCCACGGTGGTCGCCCGGCACGAGCCGCTGGGCGTGGCGCTCCTGAAGGTCGACGCCGTGGGCCTGCCGTTCCTCGACCTGCCGGCCGTCGCCGCCTCGCCGCAGCTCGGCGACGAGGTGGGCGTGCTGGGCCGGTTGGCCGACGGCCGGCCGGCCTGGACGCTGAACGCCGGGATCGTCAGCGCGCCGGCGCGCAACCGCGGCTTCCTGTTCCAGACCGACGCGCTGCTCAATTACGGCAACTCAGGCGGTCCCGTGTTCGACCGGGCCGGCAACCTGCTCGGCCTGGCCGCCGCGCCGATCGAGCCCGCCACGCTCCTCGGTCGGCTGGTCAGCCAGCGGAACCTGATGGCGTGGACGCGGGCGCCGAACTCCGGCGTGGGACTCGTCGCGCGGGCCGATCGGATCCGCGACGCCCTCGAGGCGCTCAAGGCGGGCACCTCCTTCGAGCGCATTCCCGGCCCGTATCTCGGCGTCAACGCCGACGAGAGGAAGGCGTTCACCGCCTCGGTGGTGATCGCCCGTGTCGGCCCCGGGTCGCCGGCGGACCGGGCGGGACTGAAGCAGGGTGACACCATCCTGGAATTCGACGGCGTCGAGCTGCGGAGCTGGTCGGACTTCATCGAGCGGATCGCGGCCCGCCGCGCCGGGGATCGGGTGGAACTGCTCGTCCAGCGGAAGTCCACCGGGCCGCGGCTGGTGATCGATGGTCGCGACATCGAGACCGCCGAGGACTTCGAGCGGTTCAAGCGGTCGCTCGAGCCGGGCGACACCTTCACCGGCACCCTCTCAGCCGACGACACGCGGACGGTGACGGTGGAACTGGAGGAGCGGCCATGACGAGCGGACGGTCCGCGGCCGTCTCCGCCTGGGCGGCCACCCTGACGGCGGTCGCGGGCCTGGCGTGGGGCGGCGTCGACGCGGAGGCGCCCGATTTCGTGTCGCTGTGCGTGCGCGTGCGGCCGGCGTTCGTGTTCATCGGCGGCGGCAGCGGCGTGGTCATCCGCCCCGACGGGCTCATGCTCACCAACGATCACGTCGTGGAGAACAAGCGGAACCACGCGGTGCGGCTGGGCGACGGCAGCACCTTCCGGGCGCGGCTCCTGGGCACCGATCCCTACGGCGACCTTGCGGTGCTCAAGCTCGAGCTGCCGGAGGGCACGACGGTGCCCCACCTGGAGCTCGGCGACTCCGGGTCGCTCGCGGTGGGCGACGACACGCTCGCCGTGGGCAACCCCTTCGGCCTCGGCGTGCTCGACCAGGCGCCGACCTTCACCGCCGGGATCGTCTCGGCGCTCGACCACACGCAGGGCACCTACACCGAGTGCATCGTCACCGACGCCGAGGTGAATCCCGGCAACTCGGGCGGGCCGCTCATCGACCTGTCGGGCCGGGTGGTCGGCATCAACGGCCAAATCAGCACCCGCTTCGGCCTGCGGAGCAACACGGGCCTCGGGTTCGCGATCAGCGCCCGGCAGATCGCCCTCTGGCTGCCGCGCCTCGAGGCGGCCGGCGGGGGCGAGGTGAAGCACGGCCGGATCGCGGGCCTGGAGTACGAGGCCACCGACCGGCCGGCGGTCGTGGCCGACGTGGCCGAGGGCTCGCCGGCAGCCGCCGCGGGCTTTCGCGCCGGTGACACGATCGTGACGTTCGACGGCGCCGACGTGCCGACCGCCCTGCGGCTGGACACCCGCGTGGGCATGTATCCCGAGGGGCACGAGTGCGACGTGGTGGTGCGCCGGGACGGCGCCGAGCAGACCCTGTCGGTGACGCTGGCGGCCCCGCGCCGCTGCCCGATCGGCATCCGCTTCGAGCGGCCGCGGGACAACGACCTCGCGGTCCGCGTGGCGGCGGTCGAGGCGGAATCGGCGGCGGCGGCGGCGGACCTCCGCGCCGGGGACGAGATCGTGGCGCTCGACGGCCGGCCGCTCGAGTTCACCAGTCGCTCCCAGCGGAAGGCCTTCGAGCGGGAGCTGCGGACGGGCTTCGAGGATGGGAAGATCTACAGCCTCACGGTGCGCCGCCCGGCGGCCGAGGCCGACGGCGCCCCGACCGAGGTCGAGGTGCGGCTCGTGGCCAGATGAGCCCTACGCCGTCGCGACGATCCGGCGGGCGAGCGCGAGCACGGAGAGCGGGGCGGAGCCCTCGGCCTTGGTGTTGATCGTGATGAACACGTCGCGGCCGGCGGCGGCCGCCCGGGCCGCGAGGCCCGCGAGCGCGTCGCGAGTCGGCTCGTCTTCCTCCACGAGCCGGTCGAACGGGGCGTACCGGGCCTTCGCCCCCTCGTAGTCGTGGCCGGCGTGGAGGTTCCAGCGCACCACGAGCGGCCAGGGGCAGTCGTCACGGTCGAGCCCGAAGGCCGCGGCCTGGGTGGCGACCGGCGGCATCCGGGCGTGGACGGCGAGGCAGGGCACGGCGCCCGAGTCGCCGAGAGCGGCGGCGAACTCGGGATTCGCCAGCTCGGGGTCGCGGACCTCGCAGGCGAGGAGCGGCCCGCGCGGCAGTCGGGCCGCGAAGCCGGCGATCGCCGCCGCCGCGCGCCGCGGGTCGGCGAGCAGCCGCCTGCCGAGCGGCGGAAACTGGAGCACGAGCGGCCCCGCGGCACTGCCGAGTCCCGCGGTCGCGGGCCGCACGAACGTGGCCGTCGCGGCGGCCGCGTCAAGGAACGACGGATTGTCGCGGGTCGGCGCGGCCGACCCCGGCCGGCGGATGACGGGATCGGTGAACGCCGCCGGCGCCTTGACGACGAACCGGAAATCGCCCGGCACCTGGGCCGCGTAGGCGGCGAACTCGGCGGCGTCGAGGGCCGCATAGAACGTGCGGTCGAGGCTCACGGTGCGCACCAGCGGATGGGCGGCGTAGGCCGCCAGGCCGTGGCGGGCGAGATCCTGCTCCGTGAGCGTCCGGCCGTTCCGCGGCGCGTAGACGATGCCCGTCCAGCCCGGGAACGACCAGCTCGACGTGCCCAGGCGGATCGCCGCGGGCAGGGCGGCGGCGAGGCGGCGCGTGGCGTCGTCGACGGCCGCGGGATCGACGGCCTCGAGGTCGGCGAACAGGGGCAGTTGTCCGGCCGCCGGGCGGGGCATGGATCGTTTCCGGCGTCGCGTGGGGCGCCCACGGCTCCCGCATGGTAGCAGGCGTGCCCGGGCGGCCATCGGCTATCGTGGTGCCGCCCCCCGGGAGACTTCGCATGGCCGCCGCGCGCGAGCCGGTCACGATCCTCTGGTTCCGCCACGACCTCAGGCTCGACGACAACCCGGCCCTGGTGGCGGCCGCGGCCCGCGGTGCGGTCGTGCCGGTGTTCATCTGGGCTCCCGAGGAGGAGAAGCCGTGGCCGCCCGGGGCGGCATCGCGGTGGTGGCTCCACCAGTCGCTCGAGCGGCTGGCCGCGGCGTGCGACAAGGCGGGGGCGCCGCTGGTGATCCGGCGCGGGCCCACGCTCGACGCGCTGCGGGCCGTCGCCCGGGAGTGCTCGGCCACCCACGTGGCCTGGAACCGCCGCTACGAGCCGGCCGTCGTGAAGCGCGACACCGCCATCAAGAAGGCGCTCGTCGCCGACGGCCTCGAGGCCGAGAGCTGCAACGGCTCGCTGCTCTTCGAGCCGATGCACGTCGCCACCAAGGAGGGCAGGCCCTACCAGGTGTTCACGCCCTTCTGGCGGGCCCTGCTCGCGCGGCCCGAGCCGCCCGAGCCGGTGGCCGCGCCGCGGAAGCTGCGCGGCGTCACGCGGCCGCCGCGCGGCGTGACGATCGACTCGCTCGGCCTCCTGCCGGAGATCGACTGGGCCGGCACCATGCGGAAGACCTGGACGCCCGGCGAGGCGGGGGCCCGCCGCCGGCTCGACGCCTTCCTCGACCGGGGGCTGGCCGGGTACGGCACTGACCGCGACCGGCCGGACCACGAGGGCACGAGCGCCCTCTCGCCCCACCTGCACTTCGGCGAGATCTCGCCGCGGCGGGCGTGGCACGCCGTGCGGGAGGCCGTCGGCGGCCCGCCCGCCGCGAAGTTCACCCGCAGCCCCGCGGGCGTACAGCCGGAGCTCGGCGGGGGCGTGGTCGGCCGCCGACCGTCCCAAGGCCGAGGCTCTCGCGGTGGCCGCCAC
>JBJTIV010000361.1:0-3625 GCA_046095145.1 Planctomycetaceae bacterium | reverse complement strand
GACGTGGCGGGCAACCCGATGGTCTTCGACATGGCCAGCCTGCCCCACCTGCTCATCGCCGGCCGCACCGGTACGGGCACGAGCGTCTGCCTCAACTCGATCATCGTGTCGATGCTGATGACCCGGCGGCCCGACGAGGTTCGCATGCTGATGATCGATCCGAAGATGGTGGAGCTGACGCCCTACAAGTCGCTGCCCCACCTCATGCACCCGGTGGTCACCGACATGAAGAAGGCCGAGGCGATCCTGGCCTGGGCGGTGGACAAGATGGAGGAGCGGTATGCCATGCTCGCGAAGGTGGGCGTGCGCCACCTGTCGCAATACAACGCCCTCGGCCGCGACGAGATCCTGCGCCGCGTGAAGCCCGAGTCGGAGGAGGAGGCGGCGGCGATCCCCTCCACGATGCCCTTCATCGTGATGATCGCCGACGAGATCGCCGACATGATGATGACGGCCGGCAAGGAGATCGAGCAGCACATCATCCGGCTCGCCCAGAAGAGCCGGGCGGTGGGCATCCACCTCATCCTCGCCACGCAGAAGCCGACGGTGGACGTGATCACCGGCCTCATCAAGAGCAACCTGCCGGCGCGGATCGCCTTCCAGGTGGCCAGCCGCACCGACAGCCGCGTGGTGCTCGACGAGATGGGGGCCGAGCGGCTGCTCGGCAACGGCGACATGCTCTTCCTCTCGCCGGGCACGAGCCAGATCCTCCGCGGCCAGGGCACGTTCCTCTCCGACGACGAGATCGGCCGCGTGATGGCGGCCATCGGCACGAGCGAGCCGCAGTACGCCGCCGAACTCGTGAACCTGCAGCCCGCGCCGTCCGGCGACGCCGCCAAGGGCCCGAGCCCGAAGGACAAGGACGAACTCTACGAGGCCGCCGTCGAGGTCGTGATCCGCGAGGGCCGCGGCAGCGTGTCGCTCCTGCAGCGGGCGCTCGGCGTGGGCTACGGCCGTGGCGCCCGGCTCATCGACTTCATGGCCGAGGACGGCGTGGTCGGCCAGTACGCCGGCAGCCAGGCCCGCGAGGGGCTGCTCACGATGGAACAGTGGGCGGCCCGCAACGGCTCCGCCCCGCTGCCCCCGGACCCCGCGCCACGGAAGCTCAGGATCCAGCCGCACGCCCACGAGGCCGCCCCGGCCGTCGCCGCGCTCGCCGACGAGGAAGACGACGCCGACGAGGACGTCGCCGAGTGGGACGACGAGAGCGACGAGAGCGACGACGAGTCGGACGGCGACGACGAAGCCGAGTGATCCTGCCGCCGACCGGGCCTCGTTCGTCCAGGGTGCGATGCCCCCGGATCCGTCTGGGTCTGCCCGTGCCCCGGGGCCGGCGGGCCGGGAAATGCGGGCGGATTTCGGCGCGCAGCGAGCGAGACTACGCTAGCGTCATGACCGCTTCCCGGCCCATCGAGATCTACGACACCACCCTGCGTGACGGCTCACAGGGCGAGGGCGTGAACTTCTCCCTCGAGGACAAGCTGGCGATCACCCGGCGTCTCGACGAGGCGGGCGTGGACTTCGTGGAGGGCGGCTACCCGCTCTCCAATCCCAAGGACGCGCAGTATTTCGAGCGCGTCCGCGGCCTCAGGCTCTCCCGCAGCCGCGTGGCTGCGTTCGGCATGACCCGCCGCCGGGGAATGACGGCCGCGGCCGACCCCGGCATGCAGGCCCTGCTCGACGCCGGCACGAGCGTGGTCACGATCGTGGGCAAGACGTCGGCCTTCCATGTGGCCGAGGTCCTCGGCGTGTCGCGCGAGGAAAATCTGGCGATGATCGGCGACACGGTGGCCCACCTGCGGGCCGCCGGCCGCGAGGTGTTCTACGACGCCGAGCACTTCTTCGACGGCTGGAAGCTCGATGCCGACTACGCCCGGGCCACGATCCTCGCCGCCGCCTCCGCCGGCGCGACGCGGATCGTGCTCTGCGACACGAACGGCGGCACCCTTCCCGACGAGGTGGCCCGGCTCACGACCGCGGCGCGCGAGACCCTCGCCGCCGCCGGCAGCCCCGCCGCGGTGGCGATCCACTGCCACAACGACTGCGACCTCGCGGTGGCCAACTCGCTCGCCGCCGTGTCGGCCGGCGCCGTGCAGGTGCAGGGCACGATCAACGGCATCGGCGAGCGCTGCGGCAACGCCGACCTGATCTCCGTGGTGGCAAACCTGGCCCTCAAGCTGCCGGGCCTGGCGGTGCTCGGCGGGTCCGGCACGAAGCACCTCACCGAGCTCTCCCGCTTCGTCTACGAGACGGCCAACATGAGCTACCGCGCCGGCCAGCCCTTCGTGGGCTCGAGCGCCTTTGCGCACAAGGGGGGCATGCACGTCCACGCCGTGAGCAAGGCGGCCGAGTCCTACGAGCACATCGTCCCCGAGGCGGTGGGCAACTCGCGGCGGGTGCTCGTGAGCGAACTCTCCGGCCGGTCGAACATCGCGGCTCTCGTGAGCCGACCAGACGTGAAGGACGACCGCCGGCTCCTCGACGCCGTGCTCGCGGAGGTCTGCCGCCTCGAGAACGAGGGCTGGCAGTTCGAGGCGGCGAACGCGTCGTTCGACCTGCTCGTGGATCGCTGTGCCGGCACGTTCCGGCCCGCCTTCGAGAAGCGGGCGTACCACGTGGAGGTGGAGAGCCGGGCCGCCGACGGCGTCGACGTGCGGACCGAGGCCACGGTGAAGCTCGAGGTCGCCGGTGCCCTGCGGCACGAGGTGGCCGAGGGCGACGGTCCGGTGAACGCGCTCGACGCCGCCCTGCGGAAGGCCCTGGTGACCGACTATCCGGCGCTCGGGCGGATGCACCTGCTCGACTACAAGGTGCGGGTGATCAACGCCCAGGAGGGCACGGCGGCGAAGGTGCGGGTGTCGATCGAGAGCACCGACGGCACGAGCGTGTGGGGCACCGTGGGCGTGAGCGAGAACGTGATCGAGGCCTCATGGCTGGCGCTGGCCGACTCGTTCCACTACTTCCTGGCCCGCGCCGGCTGACGGGCCGCCGTCACTCCGGGCCGGCCAGCGGGATCGTCCCGGCCGCCTCGAGCCTCACGAGCGTGTCGGAATAGACGCCGGTCGCACCGCCGTCGACGAGCGCCCGCGCCTCGGCCGCATCGTTGATCGTGTGCACGTAGATCGGCACGCCGAGACGGCCCACGCCCGCGATCAGGTTGGCATCGTCCGCACGACGCCGTGGGATGGTGAGGGCGAACAGCTCGTGACGCGAGACGAAGTCCACGAGCCGGTCGGCGGGCTCTTCGGCGAGGGTCCGGTAGAGGGTGAGGATCACGTGGCGGAAGCCCTGGGCGCGGACGAGCTCGTGATCCTTGAGCGTGTAGATCTGCACGATGAACTGGGGCACGAGCTCCGGCCGCTCCATCCGGATCCGGGCGCAGCACTCGAGGCTCCGCTTCTTGCAGTCGGTGACGATGAAGGCATCGGCATGTGCGGCGAGCCAGTCGTAGACCATGTCGAGCGTCGCGCGGCGGCCGGGCGCTTCCGCCAGGAACGCGGCGCGGGTCGGCGGCCCCGGCCGGTCCTTCCAGTCGTGCTGGACGACCAGTTCCTCGTCGGCCGTCCATGCCAGGTCGAGCTCGAAGAGCCGCAGGCCCCGCGCGTAGCTCGCGTCGAGCCGCGCG
>JBJTIV010000360.1:0-2033 GCA_046095145.1 Planctomycetaceae bacterium | reverse complement strand
GAGCGCCACGCGCTCCAGGGCGATCCCCACGAGGTACGAGACGAGGATCGGCTCCGACGCCGCGTGGCGGCCAAGCCGCTGGATCCGTGCGATGTCGGCCAGGGCGTCGGCGTGCCGGCCCTCTGCCGCCGCCCGCCGCGCCGCGAGCGCCACCAGCCGGCCCTCGTTGCGGACATCCTCGATTTCGGGAAGCAAGAGGTCGATCGACGGCCGGGTCCAGTCGCGGGTGAACCGGCAGGTGTCGCGGTCAGCGGCGCGGCGGACGAGGTCGAGCGTGGCCGCGTGCCGGGCCAGGAAGTCCGTGACCTCGTCCTGCATGATGTCTTGCCTCTCAACAAACAGCGGCGAATCGTCGGCAGCGAAGCCCGTGTCGGCTGCGATCGCCGCGGCGGCCTCGAGATGCAGCGGGGCGGCATTGGCGTCGGCCGCCACGATCGGCGGCAGGTTCGACTGCATGAGCTGCGCGGCCTCGAGCCGCAGGTACGGCGCCTGCGCGGCGACCGCGTTGTCGAGGATCAGGAGGGTGCCCGCGGTGACGGCCGCGGCCATCGCGCACAGCCCGGCCAAGCCGACGAGCGGCCAGCGGGCGGCGGGCGGTTCGGCTCCGGCCCGCGCCGCGAGGCCGGCACGCGTGATCCACGCCCCGCCGACGACGAGCGCCGCGAGCGTCGTGACCGCGTGTGGAAACCAGCTGGTCGGCAGCCGCAGCCCGAAGGCGAACCACGCGGTCGCGGCCACGACGGGCAGGACGGCGATCACCGGCAATCCCGCGCCGAGCGCCAGGAGGAGCGGCTTCCATGCGTTCGTCCGCAGCCGCGCCGCGGCCGCCGTGCACGTGGCCGCCCAGAGCAGCCCCGCCGCGACGGCGAACAGGAAGAACAGCAGATGGCCCACGGCACTCGCGCTTCCCAGGCACTCAATTTTGGCCATCATAGCCGCGAGCCGGCGATGTCGCCGTCGACCGGCCGATCGCCTATCCTTCTTGTCCGAAGCGATTACTCCGCGCCTCTATCCCTCCCGACACCGACGACACCATGGCCGACCCGGATCCGACCACCGCCCCGGCCCCGGCCGGCGCCGCCAAGCCCTCGGCCGTCGAGGTCGCGAAGGCGGCCAGCCACTACCTGAAGGGCGACATCCCGCAGGAGCTCGTCGACGGGGCGCCGGGCTTCGGCAAGGCCTCCAGCCAGGTGCTAAAGAACCACGCCACCTACCAGCAGGACGACCGCGAGGCCCGCAAGGCCGTCGACGGCAAGAAGAGCGAGCGGCAGATCTCCTTCATGATCCGCACCTGCGTGCCCGGCGGGAAGCTCTCTGCCGGTCAGTTGCTCGCCGCCATCGACATGGGCGACGAACTGGGCAATGGCACGATCCGGCTCACGACGCGGCAGTCCATCCAGCACCACGGCGTCGTGAAGAGCGACTTGAAGTCGTTCATGCAGCAGGTGCACGCCAACCAGCTCACCACGCTCGCCGCCTGCGGCGACGTGGAGCGCAACATCATGTGCTGCCCGGCGCCGCTCCACGGCAATCCCGTCCGTGACGAGATGCAGGCCACGCTCGACGCGCTGGCCAGGCACCTCGCCCCGCGGACGCGGGCCTACTACGAGATCTGGCTCACCGACCCCGACACGGGCGAAAAGACGCTCGCGGGCGGCACCGCGCAGGACGCGGTCGTCGAGCCGATCTACGGGCCGACCTACCTGCCGCGGAAGTTCAAGACGGCCTTCGCACTCCCCGAGGACAACTGCACCGACGTCTATGCCAACGACCTCGGCTTCATCGTCGTCCACGAGGGCGGAAAGATCCTCGGCTACAACGTGCTCGCCGGCGGCGGCATGGGCGTGACCCCGAGTGCCGCGAAAACCTTTCCGGCACTGGCCAAGAAATTGGGCTTCGTGCCGCCGGAGGACGTGCTCGCGATCGCCGAGGCGATCGTCAAGGTGCAGCGTGACTTCGGCAACCGCTCCGACCGCAAGGTGGCGCGGCTGAAGTACACGATCCACACCATGGGCCTCGAGGCCTTTCGGGCA
>JBJTIV010000359.1:0-2543 GCA_046095145.1 Planctomycetaceae bacterium | reverse complement strand
CCGTGACCCCGACGCCAGCCTCGCGCCTCGACAGGGCGGTCATCGCCTGGCGGCGCCGACAGTCGTCGGGCGGCGTGCGCGCGAGCCGCCCGGGGCGCGCGGCGTAGTGGGGCCGCGGCCGACCGTCCCCGGCGAACATCTCGTCGTAGGCCGTGTTGAACTCGTAGCCGGCGAACACCGACTCGTCGGTCGAGGGCGGGGCGGGCGACGCGGATGGCGGGGCGGCTGAAGTCACGGGTCCGTTCCACGGACGCCGCCGCGCGGGCGGGCGTGCTGCTCGCGAACCGGGCAGCGCATGCCCGGCCCCGGAGCAGTCCGACTCCCGCGGGCTGACGCGATCGGCTTGTTTTCTTGACGAGTGGGCCTGGTCCGCTAGTCTCCGCGAACCCACGCCCCTGCAGAGCAAGTTCCGCGCCACATCGGAGTCCGCATGACCTACTGCCTCGGCATCCGCACGCATCAGGGCCTCGTCATGGCCTCGGATTCCCGGACCAACTCCGGCATCGACCAGGTCGAGGTGTGCCGCAAGATGCACAACTTCGTGGTGCCCGGCGAGCGGATGTTCACCATCCTCTCCAGCGGCAGCCTGTCGCTCACGCAGTCGGTGATGACCCGGCTCGACCAGGAGTTTCGCACCGGGCGCGGCCTCGCGGCGGCGGCCAACTTCTACGACGCGGCCCGCTGCGTGGGCGGGCACGTCCGCGCCGTGGCCGAGCTCGACCGCGAGCACCTCGAGCGCGACAAGGTCGGCTTCGCCGTGAACCTGCTCGTGGGCGGGCAGATCCGCGGCGAGACGCCGCAGCTCTACCTCGTCTATGCCCAGGGCAATCCGCTCCGCTGCACGCGGCTCTCGCCGTTCCTGCAGATCGGCGAGAGCAAGTACGGCCGGCCGATCCTCGACCGCGGCATCCGCTTCGGCGAGACCACGCTCGAGCAGGCGGCGCAGTACGCCCTCATTTCCCTCGATTCCACGATGCGGTCGAACGTGGCGGTGGGACCGCCGATCGACCTGTTGGTCTACGCCGCCGACGACTTCGCCGTGCGGCGCTACCGGCGGCTCGACGCCGCCGACCCCTATCTCGTGGAGATGCGCTCCCGCTGGGAGCACGCGCTGCGGAAGGCGATCGACTCGCTCCCGCAGATCGACTTCGCGGCCGCACCGGGCGCGCAGGAGGGCGTCGCCTTCACCCGCCGGGGATGAGGCTGGGCGTCAGGCGAGCGGCTTCGCCATCACGAAGTCGTCCATCACGAAGCCCCCGCCGATGTCGAACACGGCCGCCTCGCGGACCGCGAAGCCGGCGCGGCGATAGAAGGCGATCGCCGGGGCGTTGCGCTTGTTCACCTGCAGCACGAGCGTGTCGCGGCCGAGCGACCGGCCGCGGTGCTCGACGTGCTCGAGCATGAGGCGGCCGAGGCCCCGGCCGCGGTGTGCGGCCGCCAGATACAGCTGCTCGAGCTTCAGCACGCCCTCCTCCGGCGAGACCGCGCAACTGCAGTAGCCGACCGGCTCCCCGGCCACCCGCAGCACGTCGAACCAGCGGTCCGCGGCGCCCACGTAGGCACCCAGCGCCGCGTCGGTGCACCGGGCCGCCAGCATGAACTCGATCTGGTCGCGGCCGATGACCGACGCGTAGGCCTCGAGCCAGACGGCGTGCGACAGCCGACGGATCGCCGGAATGTCGGCCGCGGCCAGGGGCAGGAGCGTGACGGGCGGCACGACGGACGACACGGGAACGCTCCGGCGGGTCAGCGGAGGTGGAAGTCGAGCACCAGCGGCAGGTGGTCGCTGGCGGCCTTCGCCAGGCTCGTGCGGACGACACGGGCGTGGCGGACCTCGACGCCGCCGCGCACGAACGCCTTGTCGAGCGCGCCCATCGCCAGCCACGCCGGGAACGTGCGAAACCGCGAGGCGGGGCTCGTCACCTGCGCGAAGCCCCGGTCGGTGAACGCGGCCGGACCGAGCGAATCGCGCCAGTCGTTGAAGTCGCCGACGACGACGGTGGGATGCCGGTCGGCCCCGCGGAAGAGCAGGTGGCCGAGCAGGCGGTCGACCTGCCAGCGCCGTTCCCGCTCCGCGAGTCCCAGGTGCGTGTGCACGAGGTGCAGCGGCCCCTCGGGCGAGTCGATCACGAGGAGCTGCGCACCCCGCGGCTTGCGGCCCGCCTGGCGGAGCGTGAGGCGGTGCCGGCTGGTCACCGGCCAGCGGGAGAGCACGAGGTTGCCATAGGCGCCCGCCCCGACGTGCACGTTGGCCTGGAAGACGGAATGGCAGCGAAAGTAGCGGGCGAGCAACCGGGGCTGGTCGTCGAACCGGCTGCGCCGCACGTGCCGGTCCACCTCCTGCAGGCAGCAGAGGTCCGGGTTCTCCGTCTCGTTGCAGTCGATGATCCGCGCGAGCGAGTAGCGGCGGTCGCGGCCGCCGATGCCCTTGTGGATGTTCCAGCTCAACAGCCGCATCGACCGCGCCAGCCTTTCCGGAGCGGACGCACCGCCACGTGAAGTATCGGCAGCCGCGCCTGCCCCCGCCAGCCCCGGGCCAGCCC
>JBJTIV010000358.1:0-12874 GCA_046095145.1 Planctomycetaceae bacterium | reverse complement strand
GGCCTGAACCATCACGCCCGGGCTCGGCATCCTGCCGCCCCGGGCGTGGCCGGCCGCCGCCGGCTGGAATCAACCCGGCCCTCCGGGCCTGGCGCGGACGGTTGTAGTGAACCCGCTTCGCCTGGCGCGGGCGGTTGTAGTGAAACCCGCTTCTCGCATGGTCGCCGGCATGGCCTTCACACCCGGTGTCCCCCGGCTCCCGCCGGGGGCTTGGATGGACACCGGTCAGTCATCCAAGCCCGGATATCCAAGCCCGGAGCGGAAGCGACGGGACTCCGGGTCATTGGGCGAGACCGCCTGGGAGTTTTCCGCCTCCTCGACGGGACTCCGGGTCATTGGGCGAGACCGCTTTGGATCGTTCATCACGCCTGGACCCTACGGCCCCGCCTGCTCCTTCCGCAGGCGGGCGAGGACGTCGCGGATGTCGCGCGGTAGCGGGCTCTCGAACCGCAGCATCTTTCCGGTCACCGGATGCACGAAGCCGAGTTCCGCGGCATGGAGCATCACCCGCGGCGCCCGCGAGTCGTCCGGCGGGGCCCGGCGCCGCGTTGGCACGTACACCCGCTCCCCGCACACCGCATGGCCGCGCTCCGACAGGTGGATCCTGATCTGGTGCGTGCGGCCCGTCTCCAGGCGGCACTCCACGAGCGTGTAGGCGTCGCCGAGGTGCTCGACCGGGGCCACGTGCGTGATCGCGAGCTTGCCGTCGTCTCCCTCGGCCGATCCGCGGCGGCCGTCGCCCCGGTCGCGCACGAGGTGCGACTCGATCGTGCCCGACCGCATCCGGCCCACCACGAGCGCCAGGTAGCGGCGCTCGGTCGTGTGGAGCCGGAACTGCTCGGCGAGGATCCGGCTGGCCGGCACGTTGCGGGCGAAGACCACGAGGCCGCTCGTCTCGCGATCGATGCGGTGCACCGCCCGCACCGGCGGCACGCGGCGGCGCTTCGCGGGGCGGGTCGGGGCGGCGCCGCGCCGCGGACCGCGGGCCGACCGGGCCGCGAGGAACCTGCCGATCGCGTCGGGCACGAGTTCCTCGAGCGTGGGCTGGATCTGCCGGCGACGCGCCGGCCACGAGGCCTCCTCGTGGTGGCGGGTGGTGGTGACGCCGGCGGGCTTGTCGACCACCACGACGTCGTCGTCGAGGTGCACGATCCGCACGTCGTCGGCCCGCGGCGGCGGCGGGGCCGCGGCCGCGAGCACCTTCACCACCTCCCCCTCCTTGAGTCGCCGGGCCGCGTCGGTGCAGACGTTGCCGTGGACCAGCACGTGCCGGCCGCGGACGAGCGCGTGGACCCGCGACCAGCTCGCCGGCTCCAGCCGCGCGCGCAGGAACGCCGCGAGCGTCGCGCCGCGATCGACGGCCGTCACATGATGCACGCTGCCGGCATGGCCCTTCATGGCCCTCCCATTGTGGCACGCCGCCCGCGCCGGGCGCGCTTGACCGGGTGGGGCCGCTTTCTAGACTTTTGCCAGAGGTCTCGAGTCGGGAGCCTCGCCGCTCGTCCGGCCCCGTGAGGACCCCCGCCCCGTGCCCGCCACCAGCGTCATCGGTCTGCAGTGGGGTGACGAGGCCAAAGGGAAGCTCGTCGATATCCTCACCGAGGACCACGACGTCGTCGTCCGCTACGCGGGCGGCGCCAACGCGGGCCACACGGTGGTCTCCGGCGGCCAGACCTGGAAACTGTCGCTGATTCCCAGCGGCATCCTCCGCGACGGCGTGACCTGCGTCGTCACCGGCGGCGTGGTCATCGATCCGGCCGGCGCGATCCGGGAGATCGAGGGGCTCGAGGCGCGGGGCATCCGCGTGGACGGCAAGCTGCTCGTCAGCGACCGGGCCCACGTGGTCTTCCCCTGGCACTTGGAGGAGGACCGGATCCTCGACGGTGTCCTCGCCGGCGGCGAGGCGATCGGCACCACCGGCCGCGGCATCGGACCCTGCTACCGCGACAAGGTGGGCCGGTCGCTGGCGATCCGGCTCGGCGACCTCTACCGCGACTCCTTCCCCACGAGGCTCCGCGACATCGTGGCCGTGAAGAACCGGGTGCTCGCCCAGTGGCGCGACGGCCCGCCGCTCGACGCTGCGGCGATTGAAGCCGACTACGCCCGGTTCGCGGCGCGGCTCGAGCCGCTGGTCGCCGACACGACGGCCGTCCTGCTCGACGCCGTCGAGGGGGGGCAGCGGCTGCTCTTCGAGGGCGCGCAGGGCGCGCTGCTCGACGTGGACCACGGCACCTACCCGTTCGTGACGAGCTCCAACTCGTCGGGCGCCGGCGTGGCCGCCGGCTCGGGCGTGCCGGGGCGGTGGATCGACCGGGTCATCGGGGTGCTCACGGCCTACTCCACGCGGGTCGGCGGCGGGCCGCTGCCGACGGAGCAGGACAACGACGTGGGCCGGCACCTGCGGGAGCGCGGCAACGAATACGGCACCGTCACCCGCCGGCCGCGCCGCTGCGGCTGGTTCGACGCCGTCGCGGCCCGCTACGCGGCGCGGGTGTCGGGCGTGGACGAGCTCGCGGTCATGCTGCTCGACGTGCTTGGCGGGCTCGACGAGATCAAGATCTGCACGGCCTACGAGATCGACGGCCGCCGCGTGGCGCAGTTTCCGGCGCACGTCGACGACCTGCGGCGGGCCGTGCCGGTCTACGAGACGCTGCCGGGCTGGCGGGGCGAGATCACCGGCGTCCGCGCGGCGGCCGACCTGCCGCCCGAGGCGCGGGCCTACCTCGCCCGGCTCGCCGCGCTCGTCGGCCGGCCCGTCACGATCGCCTCGGTCGGCCCCGACCGTCAGCAGACGATGTTCCTGCCCCACGCCGGCGCGAGTCCATGGCCACCATCCCGGTCGACAACCCGAGCCCCGGCGTGACGGCGACCGCCGCCGCGCCCCGGCCCCGGCACATCGCCATCATCATGGACGGCAACGGCCGCTGGGCCCGGGCCCGCGGCCTGCCGCGGATCGAGGGACACCGCCGCGGCGTGGCCAGCGTGCGCCGGATCACCGAGCACTGCGCCCGGCTGGGCATCGAGCAGCTCACGCTCTACTGCCTGTCGAGCGAGAACTGGCGGCGGCCCGCGGCCGAGATCAGCTTCCTCATGCACCTGCTCGAGCAGTACGTGATCGAGGAGCGGTCGCTGCTCATGCGGGAGCGGATCCGGCTGGCGCTGATCGGCCGCCGCGAGGGCCTGCCGGCCGCCACGCTCGCGGAGATCGACCGCACGATCGCCATGTGTGCGGCCAACGAGGGCATGCGGCTGTGTCTCGCCGTGAACTACGGGTCGCGGGGGGAGATCGTCGAGGCCGCCCGGCGGATCGCCCGCGACGTGCAGGCCGGCCGGCTCGCTCCCGACGCCATCGACGAGGCGGCCGTCGCCGCCCGCCTCGACACGGCCGGCATGGCCGATCCCGACCTGCTCATCCGCACCGCCGGCGAGATGCGGGTCAGCAACTTCCTCCTCTGGCAGATCAGCTATGCGGAGCTGTGGGTGACCGACGTCTGCTGGCCCGACTTCGACGAGGCCCGCCTCGACGCGGCGCTGGCCGCGTTCGCGGCCCGCGACCGGAAGTTCGGAGGCCTGTCGCCGTCGTGATCGCGCCCGCTCCGCACCAGCCCGCCCCCGACTCGGCCGCCGCGCGGGCCCGCGCCTCCGTCGCGTCTCGGGTGACGGTGGCCACGGTGGTGATCGCGGTGTTCACCGGCCTCGTGTGGGCCGATGCGGTCGGCCTCGGCGGCGCGCCGCCCGCATGGTGGCTCGCGCCCCTGGTCGTGGCGGTGGCCGCCCGTGGCGCCGCCGAGTTCGCGGGGCTGTTCGCCGCGGCGGGCGCGCCGATCCGCGGGCGGCTCGTGCAGCTGCTCGCCGTGTTCGTGGCGGTGTCGGCGGGCGTCGGCGCGCAGGCGGCGACGGTCGTGCCGGACGCGCCGCGAGCGGTGCCGCTCGGCTGGACGGCCGCGGCGATCACGGCCGCCCTCGTCGTGCTCTTGGCCGCCGAGGTGGCCGGCTACGCCCGCGGCACGCGGGCGCTCGACCGGGTCGCGTCCGGCGCGCTCGTCGTCGCGTGGCTGGGACTGCCGCTGGCCTTCATGGTGGCCCTGCGGCTGTTGTGCGTGGAGGACCTCGGGCCCGAACAGCGCGGGCCGGGCCACCTCGGCATCCTGCCGCTCGTGAGCCTGGTCGCGGTCGTCAAGGCGGGCGACATCGCGGCCTACGTCGTCGGCTCGCTCCTGGGCCGCACGAAGATGGCGCCGCAGCTGAGTCCGGGAAAGACCTGGGAGGGTGCGACCGCCTCGCTCCTGGCGTCGCTCGCCGCGGCGTGGTTCGTGATCGAGCGCGCGGGCCTCGCGGCCGGGGCGCGACCCTGGGGAGGCTGGCCGCTCTACGGCCTGGCCGTCGGCGCGGCCGGCATGCTCGGCGACCTGGCCGAGTCGCTCGCCAAGCGCGAACTCGGCGCCAAGGACTCCGGGCGGATGCTCGGCGGTCTCGGCGGCGTGCTCGACCTCGTCGATTCGCTCCTGCTGGCCGCCCCGGTGGCGTGGCTGCTCTGGGCGGCCGGCCGGTAGCCGCCGAGGGCCGGATTTCCCGAGCGAAACGGGCCTTCCGTGGCGTGGGGTATAGTGAGGGAGTGTTCGCCCCCGTCCTCCGAGACCGTCGGCGGCCCTCGCCGCCGCGGGTTTCGATGTCCCGCACGTCCATCGCGGTCGTCGACTCGAAGCGTTTGGTCGCCGTGTTCGGGCCCCGCGACCAGCACCTGCGGCGGATCCGGGAGGCCCTGGGCGTGGGCGTGTCGGCCCGCGACGACTGCATCCACATCGAGGGCGACGAGGAGGCCGTCCGCAAGGCGGCCGACGTGTTCGAGGAACTCGACCGCCTGGCCCACGACCGCGGCGGCGTCGAGGCCGACGACGTGGCCCGGCTGCTGGGCGCGGCCACCGGCGCGGTGGTGCCGGAGCGTCACGACCCCATTCCCATGCGGGAGGCGGGCCGCCACCTCGTGCCGCGCTCGGCGGGCCAGGCTGCCTACGTGCAGGCGATCCGCGATCACGACGTGGTGCTGTGCGCCGGGCCGGCGGGCTGCGGCAAGACCTTTCTCGCCGTGGCCATGGCCGTCTCGTCGCTCCGCGCCGAGCAGGTGAGCAAGATCGTGCTCGTGCGGCCCGCCGTCGAGGCCGGCGAGAGCCTCGGCTACCTGCCCGGCGACCTGCAGGCCAAGATCAACCCCTACCTGCGGCCGCTCATGGACGCGTTGCGGGAGATGATGGACTACGAGGTGCTCAAGCGGCTCACCGAGCAGGACGTGGTGGAGATGATCCCGCTGGCCTACATGCGCGGCCGCACCCTCAACAACGCCTTCATCATCCTCGACGAGGCCCAGAACACCACCGTGGCCCAGATGAAGATGTTCCTCACGCGGCTGGGGCACGGCTCGAAGATGGTGATCTCCGGCGACACCACGCAGATCGACCTGCCGCCGGATCGCACGAGCGGCCTGGTCGACGCGATGCGGCGGCTCGAGCACGTGCCCGGCTGCGGCCGCGTGCGGCTGGGCGGCGCCGACATCGTGCGGCACGCGCTCGTGCAGCGGATCGTCGACGCCTACGAGCACTAGGACCATGCCCGGAAGCGCCCCATCACCATCGCGGCGTCGCGCCAGGCGGTCGGGCGCGATCGAGGCCCCCCAGGGGTTCTTCGGCGAACTGCTCGACCAGGTGAGCCGCGGCGACGTGCTCGCCCGCCTGGCCGTGTGCGCGGCGGCGGCGGGCGTGCTGCTGGTGTTCCTGCAGGCCTGGGAGGAGCCCTTCCCGTTCCGCTCGGGCTCGGTGCCGCCGCGGGGCGTGGTGTCGCGCGTGCCTTTCGAGCGGCCCGACCCCGAGGCCACCCGCGAGGCCCAGCAGCGGTCGGCCGCGAAGGTCCGGGTGGTCTACGCCCACGACAAGGCGCCGATCGTGCGGCTGCGCGACGGCCTCAAGAACCGCGTGGCGGAGGTGGCCGCAGCGGAGACGCTCGCCAAGGTGTCGCGCGAGGCGTGGCTCGAGTTCGCCCCGGAGGCGGCCGACGCCCTCGCCGGCCTGCCCGCCGCGGAGCCGCCGGTCGCGCCCGAGCCGCCTCCGGCCGTGCCGGACGACGCGGCCCCGGACGCGGCGCAGGCCGACGCCGCACGCGCGGCGGCGCAGGGGGAAGCGGCGGAGCCGACGGAAGCCGAGCGGAAGCTGGCCGACGCGGAGCGGGACTTCCAGCGCTTCCGCAGCCGCATCGACACGAAGGACAGGCTGCTCGACGTCGAGCAGGCCGTCGACGCCGCCTTCGCCGACCTCGAGAACCTGGGCGTGCTGGTGACGATCCAGCACGGCATCGACGAGGGGAGCCAGACCGAGATCGACGTCCATCCGCTCGGCAACGCCGCCGAGTTGACGCGGGCACAGGTCGCGCAGGTGCTGCTCGGCGAGGCCAAGGTGCGGCTGGCGGCGCGGCTCAACGACGAGATCGGCGCCGGGCCGTTCGCCGAGCGAATCGTGTCCTGGGTCGATCCCCGGCTGGCGGGCACGCTCGAGATCGATCCCGACGCGACTGACCGGGCCAAGAAGGAGGCCAGCGCCAAGACGCCGCAGCAGTTCGTGCGCTACGCCGCCGGCGACGTGCTCGCCGAGGCGGGTGAGCCCGTGGACGACGAGGTGCTCGGCCTGTTGCGTCGCGAGCACGACGCCTTCGTGCGACAGGAGGTCGCGCGGCAGCGGCTGGCCCGCACGCTCGGCGTGCTGGGCATGCTCGCCGGCCTGTTCGGCCTCGCCGGCCTGCACCTGCACCTCCACGACCGCGACCTGCTCGGCGACCTGGGCCGCGTGGTGTCGCTCGTGGGCCTGGCGCTCGTGGCGATCGTGCTCGGGGTGCTCGCCTCGCGCGACGCCTGGCGGGCCGAGGTGGTGCCGCTGCTCATCTTCGCGATGACCGTGGCGCTCTCCTTCGGGCAGGAGCTGGCGCTGCTCCTGGCGGCGGAGGTGTCGCTGGTGATCGTGGTGGGGCTGGGCCGCGGCCTGCCCGAGTTCGTCACGCTCACCGCAGCGGCGACCGCCGTCGTGTTCTGGGTGGGCCGCATCCGCAGCCGCAGCAAGCTCATCTACGTGGGGGTCTGGGCCGGCGCGGTGGCCACGCTCACGCAGCTCGGCGCCGGCCTGCTGGCGGGCCGGCCGCTCGACATGGGGCTCGTCACCGACGCCGGCCGCACGGGCCTGTGGACGCTGCTCGCCGGCTTCCTGATGACGGGGCTCCTGCCCTTCATCGAGCGGTCGTTCGGCGTGCTCACCGACCTCAGCCTTCTCGAGGTGGGCGACGCGGCGCACCCGCTGCTCCAGGAGCTCGTGCGGCGCGCGCCGGGCACCTACAACCACTCGATCAACGTGGCGAGCCTCGCCGAGGCCGCGGCCGAGGCGATCGGGGCCCGCGGCCTGCTCGTCCGCGTGGGGGCCTACTTCCACGACGTGGGCAAGATGCTCAAGCCCGCCTACTTCGTCGAGAACCAGGACGCCGAGAACCGCCACGAATCGCTCGTGCCGGCGATGAGCACGCTCATCATCGTGGCCCACGTCAAGGAGGGCGTGGAGCTCGCCCGGCAGTACGGCCTGCCGCAGCCGATCATCGACCTGATCGCGGAGCACCACGGCACGACGCTCGTGGAGTACTTCTACCGCCGGGCCACCGAGCGGTCGCAGGCGGATCCCGACGCGGGCGAGGTCGACGAGCAGGCCTACCGCTATCCGGGGCCGAAGCCCGCCACCCGCGAGTCGGCCGTGCTGATGCTCGCCGACGCCGCCGAGAGCGCCAGCCGCTCGCTCACCGAGCCCACGCCGGCGCGGCTGGCCGGCCTGGTCCACGACATCGCCATGAAGCGGCTGCTCGACGGCCAGTTCGACGAGTGCGGCCTGACGCTCGAGGAGCTCGCGCTCATCGAGGAGAGCCTGGTGAAGAGCCTCACCGCCGTGTACCACGGCCGCGTGAAGTATCCGGACCAGCGGACGGCGTGATGGGCGAGGCGGCGGGCATCCGGGTCGACGTGGTCGATCGGCAGCGGTCGGTGCGGGTCAACGCGGCGTGGCTCGCGCGGGTCGTCCGCCGGGCGCTGGCCCGCCAGGGCGTCGACCGTGCGGAGATCACGATCCTGATCGTGGGTGACCGGCGGATGGCCCGGCTCCACGAGGAGTGGCTCGGCGTGCCCGGCACCACCGATGTGATCACGTTCGACCTCGCGGGCGCCGGAGGGAAGGACGGCGGCGGCCTGCGGGGCGACATCGTGGTCAGCGCGGAGACGGCGGGGCGGGTGGCCCGCGAACTCGGCTGGGCGCCGCGGCACGAACTGGCGTACTACGTGGTCCACGGGCTCTTGCACCTGGCCGGCCACGACGACCACGATCCCGCCGAGCGCCGCGCGATGCGGGCGCGCGAGCGGGCGCTGCTGGCCGCCGCCGGGCTGCCGCATCCGCCCCGCGCCCGACCCCGGGGAACGCCGGCATGACCATCGCGGCGCTCGGCTTCGAATCGGCCGTGGCCCTGCTCGCCGTCGCCAGCCTGGCCGCCGTGCAGGCCCGCGCGGTCCGCGGCGCGCAGCGGCAGGTGATCCAGGAGCTCTGCCGCCGTCGGCGGCGTCCCGAGCGCTACGACGAGATCGTCGCCGCCGCGGAGACGATCGCCTTCATCGCCGCGAGCGTGGTGGTGCTGGCCGCGGTGGTGGCCACGCTGCTGGCCTTCCGGGCGCTGGCCGCCGCGGGCGACGGCTCGCGGGCGGTCGCGGCGTCGGCGGTGGCCGGCTGGATCGTCCTCGTGTGGGCGCTCCTGGTCGTGGTGCCGATGCTGCTCGTGAAGTTCGCCGGGCCGTGGATCGTGGTCGCGACCTGGACGGCGTGGCGGCCGGTGGTGCGCGTGATCGCGCCGGCGGTGCGGCAGCTGGGCAGCGCCGCGGCCGCGCTGGCCGGCGTGTTCGGCCGCCGCGGGGCGGGCGCGGCCGAGGAACGGCCGGGTGACGAGCTGAAGCTGGTGGTCGACGAGGCCCACCGTGCGGGCCGGCTCGAGGGGGAGGCGCGTGACATGATCCAGGGAGTGATCGCGCTGGAGGAGGTGAAGGTGGCCGCCGTGATGACGCCGCGGACCGCGATGATCTCGATTCCCGCCGCCACGCCGTGGACCGAGGCCGTGCGGATCGCGGCCGAGAGCGGCCACACCCGGCTGCCCGTCTGGGACCGCTCGCCCGACGACGTGGTGGGCATCCTCCACACCCGCGACGTGCTGCGGGGCATGTCCGCCGGCCTGGCGACGGGGGCGGCGCCGCCGGCCGACCTGCGTCCGCTGCTGCGGCCGCCGTGGTTCGTGCCGGAATCGATGAGCGTGCAGACGCTGCTCCGCGAGTTCCGCCGCGGCAACACCCACATGGCGATCGTCACCGACGAGTTCGGCGGCGTCTCGGGGATCGTGACGATCGAGGACGCGCTCGAGGAGATCGTGGGCGAGATCGCCGACGAGCACGACGAGGCGTTCGCCGACGGCATCCGCATGCTCTCCCCCGACGCCTGTGAGGCCCTGGCCCACGTCCGTATCGGCGCGGTCAACGAGCGGCTCGCGCTGGAGCTTCCCGAGGAGGAGGACTTCGAGACGATCGGGGGCTTCGTGTTCCACTGCTGCGGCCGCATCCCGCAGGTGGGCGAGACGATCGAGTCGCACGGGGCGCGGCTCGAGGTGCTCGCCGCCACGCGCCGGCGGATCGATCTCGTCCGCGTCGAGCGGCTGGAGCCGCGCGATGGCCGTTGAGAAGTCGCGGGCCGTCGTCCTCCGCAGCGTGGCCTTCGGCGAGACGAGCGCCGTCGTCACCCTCTACTGCCGGGATCTCGGCAAGGTGCGGGCTCTGGCCAAGGGGGCGTGGCGGCCGAAGAGCGGCTTCGACGGCGGCCTTGACCTGCTTTCGACCAGTCAGGTACTCGTCCTCCGCAGAGCATCGGGCGGGCTCGACCTGCTCACCGAGGCCTGCTTGGAGCACAGGTTCCGCGTCGGCGCGAGCCTGCCGGCCGTGGCCGGCGGCATGCACGTGGCGGAACTGCTCGACGGCCTGTCAGGCGAAGCCGATCCCCAGCCGGAACTCTTCGATGCGTCCCACTCCACGCTCCGCCGGCTGTCCGGCACCCGCGCGTCCGACGACGCGGTGGCGGCCGTCGTGGTCGCGGCGGAGCTGGCCATTCTCCGGCTCACCGGCCATGCGCCGGCGCTGGCGAACTGCGCCGCCTGCGGGGCGGCGCAGCCGGCGGCCGGCCGGATCGCGTTCGGCATGCTCGACGGCGGCGCGCTGTGCGTCCGCTGCCGGGCCGGCCGCCGGTCGGTCATCTCGGTGTCGCAGCCGGCGCTCGCGGCCCTGCGCGGCCTGGCGGCCGCCTGCCCGCCGGCCGACGACGCCCGCCTCGAGCCGCCGGTGGGCGGGGAGGTCCGCGCCGTGATGGACGCCTACCTCACCCACGTCCTCGAACGGCCCCTCGTCACGTCGCGCTGGCTGCCGCACCGGGCCCCGCCGCGCCGGCGGCGCGCCGGCCCCTGATCCACGCCGCCGCACGGCACGACCTCCGCCCACCCCGCACCATGCCCCGCGCCCGCCACTCCGTCGCCCTCCTCGCCGCCGCGGTCGTCGGCGCCGCGGCGGGCTGCGCGTCGCTGCAGATGCCGACCATGCCCTGGCAGCAGGCGAAGCAGCCGGACGCCGACGCCTCGACCGTGATCTCGTCGGAAATCGGCCCCGAGCGGGAGCTCGGCTGGGACGCCTTCAAGGGGGAGAACCTCCGCAGGCGCTGGAAGAAGATGACCGGCCGCGGCCCCGACGAGGAGATCGCCCGGCAGGCGCTGGCCGATGGCGACGCTTTGTTCCGTGCCGGCCGCTACCGCGACGCGATCCCGAAATACCAGGCCGCCATCGACCGCTGGCCCGACTCGGACATCGAGGAGGACGCGATGTGGCAGCGGGCCGAGAGCCTGTTCTTCACCGACCAGTATCCCAAGGCGGAGGACGCCTACGACGAGCTCGTGAAGAAGTACGCCAACACCCGCCACCTCGACCGGATCGCCCGGCGGCAGTTCGTGATCGGGCAGTATTGGATCGCCCTCGACCAGCAGCGGCACCTGCCCGTGATCGTGCCCAACGTGGTCGATCGCAGCCGGCCCCTGTTCGACACCCGCGGCCGGGCCCTCAAGGCCTTCGACCACGTGCGGAGCAACGACCCGCGGGGGCCCCTGGCCGACGACAGCCTCATGGCCCAGGCCAACGCCCACTTCCTCGACCGCCAGTGGCTCGACGCCGACTACTTCTACGGCCTGCTGCGGAGCGACTATCCCGACAGCGAATTCCTGCTCGACGCCCACGTGCTCGGCCTGCAGGCCAAGCTGCGGGCCTACCAGGGGCCGGGCTACGAGGGCAGCGCGCTCGACGAGGCCGAGGTGCTCGCCGACCAGGTGCTCGTGCAGTTTCCCGACCAGCTCTCCCCCGAGGAGGCGGCGCGGATGGAGCGGAGCCGCGCGGAGATCGCCGCGCAGCAGGCGCAGCGGCTCTGGGACCGCGCCGAGTTCTACGCCAAGGGAAAGCACTACACGTCGGCGCGGATGTACTACGCGATGATCGCCAAGGACTATCCCGCCACGCAGCTCGCCCAGCAGGCGCGGGGCCGGTTCGACACCATCCGCGACCTCGCCGACGCGTCGGACGATCCGCTCCCGGCGCTGTCGCGGCTGCTCAACCCCGACCGGCTCAAGGAGGCGGAGCTCGACGCCATGGCCGAGGCCGAGACGGAGATCGCCCGCGGCGACACCTCGGGCGCCGGCAAGCCGCTCTACTGACGGGGATCCGCGATGACGCCCGCCGTCCGCCGCCTCGTGCCGGTGCTGGCCTGTCTGGCGGCCGCCGCGGGGGGCTGCGCGAACTACCGGTTCGGCAACGCCACGCTCTACGCGCCCAACGTGCGCACGGTCTACGTGCCCATGTTCCAGTGCGACAGTTTCCGCACCACGCCGGCCGTCGACATCGGCGAGCGGCTCACCGAGGCGGTGTGCAAGGAGATCGAGAAGCGCACGCCCTTCAAGGTGGTGGGCAGCGAGGCCGCGGCCGACAGCGTGCTCACCGGACGGATCGTGGCCGACACGAAGCGCATGGTGGTGGAGAGCCCCACCGACCAGTCCCGCATGGTGGAGATGAACTACCAGGCCCTCGTCACCTGGGCCGACCGCGGCGGCACCGTGATCGCCTCGGGCGACGTGCCCCTGCCGGCGGCGACGGTGGACGTGGGCCAGGCCGCGATGCTGGTCCCCGAGTTCGGCCGCTCGGTCGCCAGCACGCAGCAGGAGGCCATCGTGAAGATGGCCCAGCAGATCGTCGGCTTGATGGAAGAGCCGTGGTAGCGGACGGGGCGCGCGCCACTCGCCGGGATCGGTGCGGGCTGTGCGCCGCCGTTTTTGCGAGAGAGCCGCTCGGCTGAGGGCCGGCACGAGTTCGCTCGCGAGCGGCGAAGCGCCGCAAGGCTCGCGATCCTCGCACCGAGCCCACGCCGAGCTCCCGTATTCGGACAAGTGAGTTGAGGGTGCCGTAGCCGCGCACCGATTCCGGCTCGCTCGTCCTGGATGGGTGGATATGAAAAACCCATGCGAGCGATGTTCTCGATGCGTCGTCGATCTGCTGGGTGGGAGGTGGGGAGGTGAGGGGCCGCCCATTGCCCTGAGAGCCGGCGTTGCTTCCCGCGAGGAAGCCCCAAGCGCAAGCGCGGGGAATGCGGACTCCACCTCGACCCGCCACCGCATGCCGCCACGGCCCGCCACCCGCTTTCCCGTCGCTTGCGCTCCGGGCTTCCTGCTGTACGACTCGGGCTCTGCATCG
>JBJTIV010000357.1:0-8539 GCA_046095145.1 Planctomycetaceae bacterium | reverse complement strand
CCCGGGACCAGTTCGGCCGGCCGATCGGCGAGGAAGTGCCCGTCGGCGCCGAGTGAGGCCGCGTCAGGCCCCCTCCCGGATCCACTCCACCCGCGGGTCGCCGCCACGAGTCCCAGCAGGCCTTCGTAGGTGTGGATGAAGGCATGCGCCTTGCCCTCGCGGGCCTCGGCCTGGCGATCGTGCCGGAGGCCGAGGCTGATGCCCCGCGGTGCGAGCAGGTCGCCGATCGTCTCGAGCCGCGTGCGGTGCAGTTCGAAGAAGTCCTTGAACGAGTGCTCGTCGGAGGCCGGCTCGATCCGGGCCACGGCCCGCAGGGCCTCGGTGGCTTCGGCGAGTTCGAGCCGCTTCGGCAGGGCCGCCAACTCCTCCGCGAACGTGGCCTCGTCGCCGCCGAGATGGACAGGCAGGTGGAAGACGCCGCTCTTGAGCCGGGCGCTCACCATCAGCCGCCGGGCGTGGGTCACGCCGTAGACGTCGGCCTGCTGCTGGAAGTCGAGGATGTCGATGTCCATGGCGTCGAAGCCGAAGGACAGGGCCAGTTCGATGAGCTCGCTGGGGCGTCCGGACAGCGGCAGGCCGACGGTGCTGAGATTGCGAAACATGGCGGGACGGATCTCCTGTTCTCGACGGAATTTCGAGCCGGGTAGTATGCACGAGGCCCCCCGACGATCAAAGCCCCCGCGGTACATTGCCGCAGCATGAGCATCCTCGAAGCGGTCGTGTTGGGAATCGTGCAGGGACTCACGGAGTTCCTGCCGATCTCCAGCACCGCGCACCTGCGGATCGTGCCGGCGCTGCTCGGCTGGCCCGATCCGGGCGCGGCCGCCACCGCGGTCATCCAGTGCGGCACGCTCGCGGCGGTGCTCGTGGCCATGCGGCGCGACGTCGGCCGGCTGCTTTCCGGGCTCGCCGCGGGCCTCCGCTCCGGCCGCCCGCTCGCGGATCCCGACGCGCGGCTGGCGCTCATGATCGCGATTGGCACCGTGCCGATCGTCGCCGTGGGCTTCGCCGCGCGGCATCTCATCCGCGGGGAGGCCCGGCGGCTGGAGGTCGTCGTCGTCGCGCTGCTCGGTGCGACCGTGCTCATGGCGCTCGCCGAGATCGTGGCGGCATGGAGGGCGCACCGCGGCGACCCGGGCCGCGACGGGCTCGAGGGCGTGCGCTTCGCCGACGGCGTCATGATGGGGCTCGTGCAGGTGCTCGCCCTCGTGCCGGGGGCGTCACGGAGCGGCGTCACGATCTCCTCGGGAATGCTCGGCGGCCTCGACCGCCGCACGGCGGCCCGGCTCTCGTTCCTGCTCTCGCTGCCGGCGGTGGGGGCGGCCGGAATGCTGGAGGCCTGGCAGCAGCGGCGCGAGATGTTCGGCACACCGGCCGAAGCCCTGGCCACGGTCGTGGGCACGCTGACCGCCGCCGTGGTGGGCTACGCCACGATCCGCTGGCTGCTGCGCGTCCTCACCAGCCACACGCTCTGGCCGTTCATCGCCTACAGGCTGCTCCTGGCGGCAGGCCTGGCCTGGTGGCTGGCGACGGGCGCGATGCCGGTGCCCGCGGCCGCCCCGGGCTGACCGCAACCCGTCCGGCGGCCGCCCGTTCAATCCTCCATGCGCCTCCGACCCCGCATCGTGGAGCCCGTCCCGCGGTGGTCCGCCTGCCGCCGCGGAGCGTGGGCGGCCGCCGTCGTCGCGGCGGCCCTCGGCGGCGGCACGAATGCGGCCCCGGTGCCCCCCGCCTGCGACGACGCCACGTTCCTGCGCCGCGCCACGCTCGACCTCGCGGGCCGGCAGCCCACGCCCGACGAACTCGGGGTCTTCCTGGCCGACGGCTCCGCCGGAAAACGGTCGGCCGCCGTCGAGCGGCTGCTCGCCGACCCGGCCTGGGCCACCACCTGGGCGCGCTATTTCCGCGACGTGATCCTCTACCGGCGCACCGACGACCGCGCGCTGGCCATGGCCAGGCCGCTCGAGGCGTTTCTCACCGGCCGCCTCGAGGACGGGGCCGCATGGGACCGGATCGCCCGCGAGATGATCACGGCCACCGGATCGCCCGGCGAGCATGGCGAAACGGCCATCATCATGGCGCAGATGGGGGAGACCGCCGACATCGCCGCCGAGGTGTCGCGGGTGTTCCTCGGCGTCCAGATCCAGTGCGCCCAGTGCCACGATCACTTCACCGACCGCTGGAAGCGGGAGCAGTTCCACCACTTCGCGGCCTTCTTCCCGCGGATCGCGATCGCCCCGCGGCCGCGCGGCCAGGGCCTCGACCGCTTCGAGGTGGTGTCGTACGACGCGGAGCCCCGGCGGCTGCGGGGCAAGAAGCCCGACAACCCGCGCCGCGGCGACCTCGAGCACGAGATGCCCGACAAGGACGATCCGTCGAAGCCGGGCACCGTCATGCGGCCCGAGTTCTTCCTCACGCCCGACCAGGAACGCCGCCACGCCGTGGCCCGCGCGATCACCGCCGCCGACAATCCCTGGTTCGCCCGGGCGATCGTCAACCGCCTGTGGGCGGAGCTCGTCGGCACGGGCTTCTACGCGGGCATCGACGACCTGGGTCCCGACCGCGAGCCCCGCGAGGCGGACCTGCTCGACCGGCTGTGCCGCGACTTCGTGGCCGCCGGACACGATCTCCGCGCGATCTTCCGCGGCATCATGGCCACGCCCGCGTATCAGGCCGACAGCCACTCCCGCGACGCGGCCGAGGCCGCCGCGCTGGCCTCCTGCCCGCAGCGGCTTCGCGCCGACCAGCTGTTCACGCAGCTCCTCGCGGCCCTCGACGTCGACGAGGGGGCGATTTCCGCCCGCGGCCGCGGGCGCGGCGAGGCCGCGCAGCGGCCCGCATTCGGCAGCCCGCGGGCCCTGTTCGCGCAGGTCTTCGGCTACGACCCGAGCCTGCCGCGGGAGGAGATCGTGGGCTCGATCCCGCAGGCCCTGCTGCTCATGAACGGGCCGCAGCTGGCCCGCGCCATCGACGCCGACCGACGGGGCACGGCCCTCGGCGGGGTGCTCGCCGCGCATGCCGACGACCGCGATGCGGCCGACGAGCTCTACCTGCGCGTGCTCGCGCGGCACCCGTCGCCCGACGAGCTGCGCACCTGCCTCGACCACGTCGCGGCCACGGGCGACCGGGCGGAGGCCTTCGAGGACGTGTTCTGGGCGCTCGTCAACGGGCCCGAGTTCATCCACCGCCGCTGAGGTCACCCATGCTCTCCCGCCGCGACCTGCTCCGCCTGCTGCCGGCCGGCGGCCTCGCCGCCGGGGCCCTCCGCTGGGGCGACGTCGTGTCGGCCCATGCCGCCGAGCTCCGCCGGCGCGGCAAGGCCTGCATCCTCCTGTGGATGCAGGGCGGCCCGTCGCAGTTCGAGACCTTCAGCCCGCTCGAGGGCCACGCCAACGGCGGCGGCACGCAGGCCATCGCCACCACGGTGGCGGGGATGCGGTTCGCGGAGCACTGGCCGGAGGCGGCGAAGGTGGCCGACCGGCTGGCGGTGATCCGCTCGATGACGAGCAAGGAGGGCAGTCATCCGCGCGCGTCCTACCTGCTCCACACCGGCTACCTGCCCAATCCGAGCGCCCGCCATCCCACGCTCGGCTCGATCGTGGCCAGCCAACGGGCGGCCGCGGACGGCGGCGACGCCTGCGACCTCCCGCCCGTGGTGCGGATCGGCGGCCGCGGCCGCACCGACTCGGGCGCCGGCCTCCTGGGCATGCAGTGGGAGCCGTTCGAGATGCGCGACCCGGCCCAGAATCCGGCCAACACGCAGCCGCAGGTCTCCTCCGACCGCCACCTGCGGCGGCTCGATCTCATGGAGTCGCTGGCCGCTGACTTCGCCGCCCACCTGCCCAGGGAGGCGCAGGACCACCGCGACCTCTACCGCCGGGCCACGCGGATGATCATGAGCGCCGACATGCGGGCCTTCGACCTCGCCGCCGAGCCCGAGCACGTGCGCGAGGCCTACGGGCCGGGCGACTTCGCCGCGGGCTGCCTCCTGGCCAGGCGGCTCGTCGAGCACGGCGTGTCGTTCGTGGAGGTGGTGTCGAACGGCTGGGACACCCACCAGGACAACTTCGCCAAGGTGGCCCACCTGGCGGGCCAGGTCGACCGGCCGCTGGCGGCGCTCGTGCGGGATCTCGACAGCCGCGGCCTGCTCGACGACACGCTCGTGATCTGGATGGGGGAGTTCGGCCGCACGCCGCAGGTCAATCCGCGCGGAGGCCGCGACCACTTCCCGCGGAGCTTCAACGCGGTGCTCGCCGGCGGCGGCGTGGGGGGCGGCCGCGTGATCGGCCGCACCGACTCCGCCGGTGTGGAGGTGGCCGATCGACCCGTGACCGTGCCCGACCTGTTCGCCACCTTCTGCCGGAGCCTGGGCATCGACCCGACGGTCGAGAACACGGCCCCGTCGGGTCGGCCGATCAAGCTCGTGGACGGCGGGCGGGCCGTCGAGGAACTCTTCGCAGGCTAGCATCCCGCCGACGTACCATCAGGCATGGCTCCCGCCCGAACACGCCCGTGGCTCTCCGTCGTCGCCGCGCTCCTGCTCGGGGCCACCGTCGCCGGTTCATGCGGCGCGTGGCACTGGATCCTCGACCTGGCCGCCCACTTCCGCGCCTACTGGCTCCTCGCATCCGCCGTGGGGCTCGTGCTCTCGCTGCGGTGGCCACGCTCGCTCGCGCTGGTCTGCTGCGTGCTCGCGCTCGTCGGCAACGCCTGGGCGATGCTGCCCTTCTGGCTCCCGGGCCCAACTCTCATGCCCGCGGCCGTCGCAGCGGAGTCCGCTGCAGCCACCGTGCCGCCGCTGTCGCTCATCGTGGTGAACGTCCACCGGCAGAATCCCGACCGGTCGCTCGCGGTCGCGGAGGTAGGCGACCGCCGGCCCGACGTGGCCGTGGTGATCGAGGTCGACGCCGCGTGGCTGGCGGACCTCTCCAGCCTCGACGAGATCTATCCTCACCGCGTCGTCGAGCCACGGGACGACAATTTCGGGATCGCCGTCCTGTCCCGGTGGCCACTCGCCGAGACCGAGGTCGTGACTCTCGGCGGCACGCCGTTTCCAAACGTCACGGCCACGGTGCGGTTTCACGACCGCGACGTGCGGCTCATCGCCACGCATCCGTATCCCCCCTTCACGGCCGCCCACGCCGCCGCCCTCGGGAATCAACTCGGTGCCGTGGCCGACGCGGCGGCCGACGCCGCCGCACCGTGCATCGTGGCGGGTGACTTCAACGCCACGCCCTGGTCGCTCCCCTACCGCACGTTCGCGGCCCGCAGCGGCCTCCGTGACACGGCGTTGGGCCGCGGCGTGCAGCCCACGTGGAACGCCCGCCGAGTGGCCCCGCGGATCCCGATCGACCACGTGTTCGCGTCACCCGACCTCGCCGTCCTTCATCGGGCGGTCGGCCCCGACATCGGGTCGGACCACTTTCCGATCGAGGTCACGCTCGTGCTGCCGCCCGCCGACTGATCGAGGCGAATCCTCGATTGCACATCGATACCGGTCTCGCACAACGACCCGGAGTCCCGTCGCTTCCGCTCCGGGCTTGGATACGATCGGACTTCTGTTTTCATGCAAGCCCCCGGCGGGAGCCGGGGGACTCCGGGCATGCAGGCCGCCCCACGAGCCATGCCGGCCGATCTCGTCGCCGGGCCGCGCGATACCGCGCTTCACGTGCTCAGGCGACGGGCTCCACGTCGGTGAGCCGCATGCCCAGCCGCTTGAGCTTCTTGTAGAGCGTGGTGCGGTTGATGCCGAGCGCCCGGGCCGCGGCGTCGCGCCGCCAGCCCGACCGGGCCAGCGCGTCGAGGATGAGCTGCCGCTCCGGCACCGCGAGCGCCTGCTTGATCGGCGACACATGGCCGCCCGGGTCCGCCGTCGCAGTCTCGCGGGCCGCGGCCACGACCGGCGGCAGGTCGGCCACGTCGACGAGCCGGCCCCGACCAAGGAACACCGCCCGCTCCACCGCGTGCTCCAGTTCGCGCACGTTGCCCGGCCAGGCATGGCTCGCAAGCGCGTCGAGCGCCGCCGCGGTGAAGCCCGCGACCTCGCGGCCCGCGCGGGCCACGGCCACCCGCAGAAAGTGCTCGGCCAGCGCCGGCACGTCGGTGGGCCGGTCGCGCAGCGGCGGCATCGTGATCGACACCACGTTGATCCGCCAGAACAGGTCGGCCCGGAAGCGGCCCGCGGCCACGAGGGCCTCGAGGTCCTCGTGGGTGGCCAGGATCACGCGCACGTCGACCGATCGCGTGTGTCCGCCGCCCACCGGCTCGAACTCCCGCTCCTGCAGCACCCGCAGCAGCTTCACCTGCAGGGCCGGCGACGCCGTCGCGATCTCGTCGAGGAAGATCGTGCCGCCGTCGGCCTGCAGGAACCTGCCGTCGCGGTCGCAGGTGGCGCCGGTGAAGGCGCCGGCCACGTGGCCGAACAGTTCACTCTCGAGCAGCGACTCGGCGAGGCTGCCGCAGGCGACTTCCACGAACCGGCCGGCCCGGCCGCTCGCCCGGTGGATCTCCCGCGCCAGAAGCGACTTGCCCGTGCCGCTCTCGCCGGTGACGAGCACCGTGGCCGGGGTGGCCGCGACCCGCTCGACGAGGTCGCGCACGCCGAGCATGGCGGGGTGCGAGCCGAGGACGGTCCGGCCGTGCCGTCGCGCGAAGCCGCGGGCCGCGGCGGCCGCGAGGCCGGCATCGCGCGCGGCGGCGAGATCGGCGTCATCGACGGGCGCGGCCACCACGGCGTCGGCCGCGAGGCCGACGGGCATCTCCGCGGCGGGAGGCAGCATGCCGACGACGGCCGCCGTCGGCCGGGCCGCGACGACCGCCTGCGCCACCCGCACGGCCCCGTCGTCGGGCAGGCGGACGTCGACCACGCAGGCATCGAAGCCGCCGCGGGCCACCGCGCGCAGCGCCTCGGCCGCGCTGCCCGCCGCCGACGCGTGCCAGCCCGCGGCGCACAGGCCCCGGGCGAGCCCCGACGCCATCCGCCGATCGTCGTCGACGACGAGCACGCGGCGGACGGCGGCACCTGAGGCGGTCGCGCGGTCAGTCATCGGGTGGGTGGTCCTGGGGTGTGAAGGGCGGTGCGCGTGTCGCCGCCTTCACATGCCTAGGTCGCGGGCGGGCGACATCACGGTCGCCCCAGGGCGACGCGCCCGCCCGATCGGCACCACGTGGCCGTCACGACCCGCACGACCGGTGCACAAGGCAGCCGTTCGGTGCACCGCCAGCACCCCGTGCGGGAAGGCCGGGTCGCGAGTGTTGATGATTGCGCGACGTCCTCGTTGAAGCCCCCGGCGGCAGCTGGGGGACTCCGGGTGGTCCCGGTTCCCGCTCCCCATGCGGATCGAACGTGGATGCCGAAAACGCTGCGACATCATCGGGAATGGCAGACGGTCTCCGCCGCGACGCGGTGTCCCCGGGCTTCCGCCCCGGGGCTTGCATGAGCGCCCCCGCGCCAGGCCCGGAGGGCCGGGTTGACACCAGCCGGCGGAGGCCGGCCAAGCCCGGGGCGGCAGGATGCCGAGCCCGGGCGTGAAGATTCGGGCCGGGTTGACACCAGCCGGCGGAGGCCGGCCAAGGCACACTCGGCACGATGCCGAGGTTTGCCGTGAATCAGTCGTGCGGCTTGGCCGGGGAGGCCCGTTCGGGGTCGTCGTGGGGCACGTCGCCGAGCCGGACGGCGTCGGCGATCCGGTCGGCCGCCGGGCCGAGCAGGATCTCCCGGTTCTCGAACAGCGACTCGGGATCCTGGTCGAGCATGCGGATGCGGCGCTTGCGGAACGAGAAGAAGGCGATCACGGCCAGCGCCACGAGGCCCGCCACGATGACGGCCGCCGTGAAGCCCCGCTCGGCCGACTGGATGAGGCCGGTGATGCGGTCGCCGAACAGGTAGGCGAGGCCGAAGAACCCGCCGATCACCACCGTCGCGCACACGAAGTCGGCGAACAGGAACCAGCGGTACTTCACCCGGAGGATGCCGGCCGTGAGGTAGAAGGGGCTCCGCAGGCCGACCAGGAACCGGGCCACGAAAAAGGCCTTGATGCCGTGCTTCTTGATGAGGTCCTCGATCGTCTTCTCGCGCTCGGCCGTGAGAAAGCCCGACCACCAGGGGTGCTCCTTGAGGACTCGCGCCCCGAAGAACCGCCCGATCGCGTACATCAGGCTGTCGCCGAGCAGGGCCCCCACGAGGCAGGCGGGCAGGGCGTAATACCAGCGCAGGGCCCCCGCCTTGCTCGCAACGCCGGCGGCCACGATCGGCACCTCCTCGGGGATCGGCAGGCCGATGCCCGTGAGCGTGAGGAAGAGCACGATGCCGAGGTAGGAACCCCGCTCGAACCAGTCAAACATGGCGTGCGAAGGCTGCGGCGGCGGGATTCTCGGTCACGGGTCCGGGGCGGGGCGTGCTCGCCCCCGTGGCCGCCGATGCCGATGCCCTCGCCACGGCGGCCTACGTGTGCGGCGAGGCGGGACTGGAGGGGATCGCGCCGGCGGGCGGCGCGGTCGCGGCGGTGCTCGTGCTGCCCGGCGCGACGGCGGGCGCCGT
>JBJTIV010000356.1:0-3645 GCA_046095145.1 Planctomycetaceae bacterium | reverse complement strand
GCGCGCCGGCCGCCGCGTCGCGGTCCGACACGCCGCCGGGCGTGTGGTAGAGCCACCGCGCGTCGACCGCGGCGAATTCCGCACAGACGCCCTGCCGGCCGAGCAGCCCCTGGTTGGAGCCCCACACGCGATCGCCCGGCTCGAGTCCGGCCGTGCCCGGCCCGACTGCGACCACCTCGCCGGCGAGGTCGCAGCCCACGACGAACGGGCTCGGCAGCGGCATCGCCACGGTGCCGGCGCGGACGTAGGTGTCGATCGGATTGACCGCGCAGGCCCGCACCCGCACGAGCGCCTGCCCCGGCCCGGCCACGGGCTCGGGCAGGTCGCCGTGGCGGATCACCTCCGGCGGCCCGGTCCGCTCGATGAACGCCGCCTTCACGCCGTGGTCTCCTCACCGTTCGGCGGCAGCCGTCACATCGAGTTGAGCAACCGATCGTACTCGGCGTGGGTGCCGATGAAGAACCAGACGATCGTGTCGGGCCGCGTGAGCACGCCGACCGCCCGGTACGAGGCCGTGATGCGCACCGACCAGACGGGGAGGGCGGCGTGCACCTGCTTGAACCTCAGGCTGGGGTGCGTGGGATCGTGCATGAACCGTCGATAGGCGGCATTCGCCTTGACTTGGACCGGCTCCGGAAGCCTGGCGTAGTCGCGCCAGAACGACTTCCGTGTCTTCGACCTCACAGTCGTTCGACATCGAGGTCGGCACACTCGCCGCGGGCGTCTGCGGCCACGATCTCCTCGACGAGCGCCGCGAGCCTGCTGCCATGGGCCTCGCTCGTCCGCCGCCAGGCCTCATCCTCCTCGAGTTCGTGCAGCACGAACCGGGCCATCACCGCCTGCTCCTCGTCGGGCAGCCGGCGCATCCGCTCGATCACGTCCTCGAGAGGCTTGATCATGGCGAACCCTCCTCGCCCATGATCGTATCTCGCGATGCATCACGCGATCAACACGAGATGCAGTCGCTGCTTCCACGGCCGCTCCCGAGTGGCGATCACGACACGCTGGGGTTCATCGCCGGCCGGTGTCGCCCGGCGTCACCGGGCGCCCGCCCCGGCCTCCAGCTGCTTCTGGATCTTGTCGAGGTTGAAGGAGCCGGGCGTCTGGCTCGGCGGGTAGTCCTTCATGGTCAACAGGAACCGGCCGGCAAGTTGCTGCAGCGGCACCGCCACGAAGGCGTGGTCGAGAAACCAGTCGTTGTAGACCGTGGCGTTGTGCTGGGCCCGCTCGAAGGGATCGCGGCGCAGGTTGAACAAGAGCGGCACGCGGAGCTCGGTGAAGGGCTCGCGCCACACCTCGAAGGCCTCGCCGCGGTTCTCCAGGAACACCGTCTTCCAGTCGCTGTAGCGGATGGCCACGATATCGCCGTCGTCGTTGACGTAGAAGAACTCGTTGCGCGGCGAGCGGTCGGCCTTGCCCGAGAGGTAGTCGGTCTGGTCGTAGCCGTCGATGTAGTTGCGATACTTCCGGCCGTTGAGGGACGTTCCATTGGCGAGCTGTTGCTTGATGCCCGGCTCGCCCGCGGCGGCGGCGAAGGTGGGCAGCCAGTCCTCGTGCGACACGATGCCGTTGACGGTCGTGCCCGCCGGAAACTTCCCGGGCCAGCGGACGAAGGCGGGCACGCGATAGGCCCCCTCCCAGTTCGAGTTCTTCTCGCTGCGGAAGGGCGTGGTGCCGGCGTCGGGCCAGGTGTTGTAGTGGGGACCGTTGTCGGTGGAATAGAGCACGATCGTGTTGTCGGCGATGCCGAGGTCGTCGAGCGCCTTCAGCAGCGCGCCCACGTGGCCGTCGTGCTCCACCATGCCGTCGGAATACTCGTCCTGGCCGCTCGTGCCGAGGCTGTCGGGCTTCACGTGGGTGCGGAAGTGCATCCGCGTGGCGTTCCACCAGCAGAAGAAGGGCTTGCCCGCCTTCACCTGCCGCTCGATGTAGTCCTTGGCCGCCGCGAGGGTCTCCTCGTCGATCGTCTCCATCCGCTTCTTGGTGAGCGGGCCGGTGTTCTCGATCGTCTGGCCCCCCTTGCCGTCGGCCTTGCACTTGAGCACGCCCCGCGGGCCGTACGTCTCGCGGAAGGTCTTGCCGTTGGCGAGCTTCATGTCGCCCGGATAGTCGCGGTGCTCGGGCTCCTCCTCGGCGTTCAGGTGGTAGAGGTTGCCGAAGAACTCGTCGAAGCCGTGCATCGTCGGCAGGTGCTCGTCGCGGTCGCCTTGGTGGTTCTTGCCGAACTGTCCGGTGGCGTAGCCCTGGTTCTTGAGCACCGTGGCGATGGTGACGTCGCTCTTCTGCCAGCCCTCCTTCGCGCCGGGCAGGCCGACCTTCGTCATCCCGGTGCGGACCGGGCAGTTGCCGCCCAGGAAGGCGGCCCGGCCGGCCGTGCAGCTCTGCTGGCCGTAGTAATCGGTGAAGGACACGCCCTCCCGCGCGATGCGGTCGATGTTGGGCGTGCGGTAGCCCATCATGCCGCGGCTGTTGTGGCTGACGTTCCACGTGCCGATGTCGTCGCCCCAGATCACGAGGATGTTGGGGCGATCGGCCGCGGTCGCGGCGGCGGAGACGAGGGCGAGGCAGGCGACGAGGAGCGGGGCACGGCTCATGATGCGAAAGGTTTCCTGTGACGGGGTCGAGCGATGACCGACGGGGGCCGACGGGAGCGCGGGCGAAAGAATAGCCGACGCGGACGCGGGTCACGCGTTCTGGCGAAAAACGCACGTGTCCACCGCGCGGAATGGAGCGTGGCCCGGCTCCGTAGAATGCCGCGATTGTCGCTCGCCCCTGCCGCTCGAGGAGCCCGCCGTCGTGCCGCTCGTGCTCGCGTCGCCCGCTTTCGCCGCCGGCGAGTCGATTCCCCGGCGCTACACCTGCGAGGGCGACGACCTCTCACCGCCGCTCGAGTGGGAGGGCGTGCCCGAGGGCACGCGGAGCCTCGCGCTCGTCGTCGACGACCCCGACGTTCCCGATCCCGCCGCGCCGAAGCGCACGTGGGTGCACTGGGTGGTCTACAACCTGCCCGCCGAGTGCACCGGCCTCGCCGAGGGCGTGGGCGGCGACGACCTGCCCGCGGGCACCGTGGAGGGCACCAACGACTGGAAGCGGATCGGCTACGGCGGCCCCTGCCCGCCGATCGGCGCGCACCGCTATTTCCACAAGCTGTACGCGCTCGATGTCGTGCTCCCCGACGCCCTCGGCCGCGTCACGCAGGCCGCGCTCGAAGAGGCGATGCGGGGCCACGTGCTCGCGCAGGCCGAGCTCATCGGGCTCTACAAGAAGCAGGGCTAGGGCGTCCGTTCTCGTGCATGGCATGCGGGGTGGCATTCACACCCGGAGTCCCCCGGCTCCCGCCGGGGGCTTGCATGCCAGCACACCTCGCCACCATCCAAGCCCGGAGCGGAAGCGACGGGACTGTCATCACGGCACGTCTCGGCATCCTGCCGAACGTGCCTTGGCCGGCGTCCGCCGGCTGGGATCTACCCGGCCCTCCGGGCCTGGCCCACGGCGTCACCGATCCAAGCCCGGAGCGGAAGCGACGGGACTGTCATCACGGCACGTCTCGGCATCCTGCCGAACGTGATAGGGGTAGGGAGGCCCGATTGGATTCGGGCCCCCCTCCCTCCGAACCGTGCTGGCGGATCTCCCGCACACGGCTCT
>JBJTIV010000355.1:0-12730 GCA_046095145.1 Planctomycetaceae bacterium | reverse complement strand
GGCGTGGCGGTCGCGGCCACCATCGTCCCCCTGGACCCCGTCCCGTCAAGCGCCCATGCTCATCGACCGCTACATCGGCCGCGCCCAATGCCACGCGTTCCTGATCGTGTTCGTGAGCCTGGCCGGCCTGTATTTCGTGTTCGACGCCTTCACGAACATCGACGAGTTCGTCGTCCATGCGGCCGAGGCGGGCGGTCTGGTGCGGGTCCTGGCCTCGTATTACGGCTGCCGGATGCTCTGGTTCTTCGACGCCACGAGTCCGGTCGTGTCGATGGCGGCGGCGATGTTCACCATGTCGTGGCTGGAGCGGCACAACGAGCTCACGGCCCTGCTGGCCGCGGGCGTGACCCGCTGGCGGATCGCCCGCCCCGTGCTGCTGCTCGCCGCGGCCGTGAGCGTGGCGGCACTCCTCAACCGGGAACTGTGCCTGCCGCAGGTCCGCGAGGCCTTCGCCCGCAACGCCCAGAACCTCCGCGGCGACAGGCCACAGCCCTTCGATGCCCGCTACGACCATGCGACCGAGATCCTGTTCCGCGGCCGCGCGGCGATCGTCGACGACCGCCGCATCGAGAGCCCCAGCCTGCTCATGCCGCCGCAGCTCGGTGACTACGGTACGCAGATCGACGCCGCCGCGGCCCTGTGGCGGCCGGCCGACGCCGATCACCCCGCCGGCTGGCTGCTCACGGGCGTCACCGAGCCGGCCGACATCGACCGCCTCGAGCCGCTCGTCGCGGGGAGCCGCACCGTCGTGCAGACGCGGGCCACGGCCGCCTGGCTGGAGCCGCGGCAGTGCTTCGTGGCCAGCGACGTGGGATTCGAGCAGATGATCGGCTCGACGAACTGGAGCCAGTATTCCGCGACGCCGGACCTGCTGCGGGCGATCCGCAACCGCAGCCTCGGGGTCGGCGGCGACGTGCCGCTGCGCGTGCACTCCCGGTTCACGGCCCCGCTGCTCGACATGACGCTCGTGCTCCTGGGGTTGCCCCTCGTGCTCGGGCCGGTCCGGCGCGGCGTGTTCATCGCGGTGGGCCTGTGCGTCGGCACGACCGTGCTGTTCTTCGTCGTGGTGCTCGGGTCCCAGGCCCTGGCCATGCAGGACATCTGCAGCCCGTCGCTCGGCGCCTGGCTGCCGCTGCTCGCGCTCGCGCCGCTCGCCGCCTGGCGGGCGCAGCCCATGTGGCAGTGAGCCCGCCGGCGACGCCCGGCGAATCGTCACGGTCGGCACGACCGGCAGGCCCGGCAGTCCTCGCCGCATCCGCCCGGCTTCGCCAGGCCTTTTTCCTTCACACGGTCGCTCCCACCCTGCCGATGGCAGGGGAGCGGACGGTTGTCCGAGACACGCGGGGCATGAAGGCCCCGCGACGAACGACGGCGAGGGAGTGCCACGATGCGGATCAACACCACCAGGTTCGGACTGATCGAGGTCGCCGCCGGCGACGTGATCCGCTTTCCCAGCGGCCTGCCGGGACTCGAGGACTGCCGCGAGTGGGCCCTGCTCGCCGACGCGGCGAACGACGCGGTCGGCTGGCTGCAGAGCACCACGCGGGGCGAGGTGGCGCTGGCCGTCGTCAGCCCACGGCGGTTCGTGCCCGACTACCGGGTGCGGATCGCCCGGACCGAACTGCAGCCGCTGGCGCTGGCCGACGTCCGTGACGCCCAGATCGTGGCGGTGGTCGGCAAGACCGGCACCACCCTCACGCTCAATCTCAAGGCGCCGATCGTCATCAACGTGGCGACCCGCACGGGCCGCCAAGTCGTCGCCAGCGGCGACCTGCCCCTGCGTCACGAGCTGGTGCCCGGACGGCCGCCCCTCAAACAGAGCGCATAATCGACCTGCAGGAACGGACGTGGCCAGGCCGGTGCCACGCCAGGATCGGGAAGGACCCAGCCATGCTCGTGCTCTCCAGGCAACGCGACGAAAGCATCATGATCGGCGACAACATCGTCGTCACGATCGTCGACATCCGCGGAGACAAGGTCCGCCTGGGGATCAACGCGCCCGCCGAGATCCCGGTGCACCGCCAGGAGGTCTACGAGGCCATCCAGCGGGAGAACGGCCGGGCCACCCAGCTTCGCCCCGAGGACGCCCGCGATCTCGGCAGGCTGGCCGGCCGCCGGCCTGGCGACGCCCCGCGCCGCTGACACCGGCGCCCGTCGGGCGTCAGGCTGCGAACCACTCGGGCTCGTTCCCGGGCTTCCACTTGATGTTGCAGCCGAGGCTCGGCGCCTGCCGGGCCACCGGCGGCTTCCCCTGCACGAGGGCGTCGATCGCGGCCCGCAGGGCCGCGCCCGTCACCGGCACGTCGCTCCCCGGGCGGCTGGAGTCCAATTGCCCCCGGTAGACGAGCCGGCCGGTGGCGTCGAAGAGATAGAAGTCGGGGGTGCAGGCCGCGCGGTAGGCCTTCGCCACCTCCTGCGTCCCGTCGTAGAGGTAGGGAAACGGGTAGCCGCGGTCCTCGGCTTCCCGCACCATCTGCTCGGGCGAGTCGGCGGGATGGGTGGCCACGTCGTTGGAGCTGATCGCCACGCAGCCGATCCCGCTGGCCAGGGCGTCGCGGCCGAGCCGCGCCAATTCGACGGCCACGTGCCTCACGAACGGGCAGTGGTTGCAGATGAACATCACGACCGTGCCCGCGGGGCCGGCCACGTCGGCCAGCGACAGGACGCGGCCGTCCACGTTGGGGAGGGAGAAGTCGGGCGCCCGCGTACCGAGCGGCAGCATCGTGCTGGGGGTGCGGACCATGTCAGATCTCCGCGGGGTGCGTGTGAATCGGAATCTTATCCGCATCACACTTGAACCGCACGCGGCTTCGTGGCTCAGGGTTGCCCGTGCCATCTCGCCCGGACGTTCACTGCGCCCATCCTGGGCTCCGCTCACTCGGAGGTGGCTGCGCTCCGGCATCCTGCCTGCGCTGGCCACCTACGCCGGCTCGATGGTACGGGCAACCCCTCATGTGATCCGTCTCAGACGCCGAACACGCGGCGGGCGTTGGCCGTCGTGGCCGCGGCGAGGACTTCGAGCGGCTCGCCGCGGGCCAGGGCCAGGCAGCGGGCCGTGTGCACCACGTTCGCCGGCTCGTTGCGCTTGCCACGCAGTGGCTCGGGAGCGAGGAAGGGGCTGTCGGTCTCCACGAGCATCCGGTCGAGCGGCACCGTGGCGGCCACCTCGCGGAGCGCCGCCGCCGAGCGGAAGGTCACCATGCCGGCGAAGCCGAGATAACAGCCCAGGTCGAGGGCCTCCGCGGCCTCGGCGGCCGTGCCCGTGAACGAGTGGAGCACGGCCACCAGTGGCCCGCGGGCGGCTGCCGCGCGGAGCATGTCGAGCACGTCGCGGGTGCTCTCGCGGGTGTGGATCACGACGGGCAGCGCATGCCGCTGGGCGAGCCGCAGATGGCGGTCGAAGAACTCGCGTTGGAGGTCCGGCGGCGCGGTCGTGCGGTACCAGTCGAGACCGGTCTCGCCCACCGCGGCGACGCGGCCGGAGGCGACGAGCCGCTCGACGCGCTCCCATTCGTCGGGCCCCACCTCGGCGACGTCGTTGGGATGCAGGCCGGCCGCGGCGACGACCCCCGGCTCATGGGCGGCGAGGTCGGCGGCCGCCTCGCTGTCGGCGGCCCGCGTGCCGATCACCGTCAGGCCGGTCACCCCGGCGGCCCGCGCCCGGACGAGCACGTCGGCCAGGTCCGCCCCGTACCGCATCGGGTCGAGGTGGCAGTGGCTGTCGAAGAAGTGCATGGCCGCGCGTCAGGCCGACTGTCCCGCGAGGCCCGCGCGGAGCCGTGCCGCCAGGTCGGCGAGCCGCTCGAGGTGCCGCCGCGTCGCCGCGGCGGCCTCGGCCGCCAGGTCGCGGGCAGCCGCGTCGTCTGGCGCCGCGGCGATGCAGTCGAGTTCACCGAGCTGTGTCCGCAGGCCATCGACCACGCGGGGCAGCATCCAGCCCAGGTCGACGTCGTGCCAGGCGGAATACGAGAGCGGGTAGCGGGTCCGCGGCGCCGCCACCTCCCGCTCGTCGAGGACCTGCGCCGCCCGGCTCAGCACCCGCTTGTGATCCGCCGCCAGGTCGGCGAGGCCGCGACGCACCTCGTCGGGGCCGGGATAGGTCGCCAGTCCCGAATCGGCCAGATACATCGCGGCCGATGACTCGAGGACGGCGACGAGGCGGGAGAGGTGGTCGGTGGCGGCCATGGGAATCCTAGCGCACGAGGCCGCCCGCACGCAGGGCCGCGTCGTACAGCCCCGACCAGTACACGCCGAGCACGAGCACGGGCACGGCGAGCGCCGTGACCACCGCCCCGGGGAGCGACACCAGCGGGAAGGCCTCGCCCACCGCGTGCTCGGGGGGCGGGTCGAACGTCATCACCTTGAGCACGCGGAGGTAGTAGAACAGGCTGAGCACGGTGTTGAGGCCGCCGACCACCAGCAGCACCAGCATGAGCGGCTGCTCCGCGCCGGCCCGGATCGCCTGCACGAGCGCGGAGAAGACGAGGAACTTGGCGACGAAGCCCGCCAGCGGCGGCAGGCCGATGAGGCTCACGAGCACCACCGCCGTGGCCACCACGATCCCGGGGCTCGACCGCACCAGCCCCGAGTAGGCGGAGATCTCCTCGCTGCGCAGCCGGTTCCGCAGCAGGGCCACGATCGCGAAGGCGGCGAGGTTCATGAACAGGTACGTGCCCAGGTAGAAGGCCAGCGCCGCGACGGCGTCGCGGGCGGCGCCGATCCGGACGCCCTGCAGGGCGAGGGCCGCCGCCGCACCCATCATCAGGTAGCCGGCGTGGGCGATCGTCGAGTAGGCGAGCAAGCGCTTCATGTTCGTCTGGCCGTAGGCGGCGAGGTTGCCGAGCGTGCAGGTCACGGCGGCCATGAGACCCACCACGGAGACCGCGAAGTGCCGCACGTCGGCCAGCCCGGCCGCCGACGCGGGGCCCGCCGCCGCGATCGCCGGGTCACCGAGTGCCAGGCCGAGCCGCAGCAGCAGCGCCACCGCCGCGGCCTTGCTGGCCACGGACAAAAACGCCCCCACCTCGGCGGCCGCGCCCTCGAAGACGTCCGGACACCAGAAGTGGAAGGGCACGGCGGAGAGCTTGAAGGCCAGGCCGGCGGCCACCATCAGGCCGCCGAGCACGAGCACCATGGTCGGCGCGCCGGGGGCGCCGACGGTACGGGCGAGTTCAGCCGCGAGGCTCGGCAGGTGGCAGGTGCCGAGCGCACCGGCCAGCAGGCTGATGCCGTAGAGCATGATCCCCGCGGCCCCGGCGCCGTAGACCGCGTACTTGAGCGCGGCCTCCGAGGCCGCCTTGCGACCCTTGAGGACGCCGGCCAGGGCGTAGGAGGGCACGCTCGCCATCTCCACGGCCATGAACACCATGAGCAGGTGGTTGGCCGAGGCCATCAGGCACATCCCGAGCGTGGCGCCGAGGACGAGCGTGTAGAAGTCGGCGCCGTCCTCGCGGTCGGGAATGCCCGAGACCTTCGTGAACACCACGTAGAGCACGAGGAACGCGGCGAGCAGGAGACGGATCCAGCAGGTCAGCGAGTCCTCGACGAGCAGGCCGCCGAAGAGTTCCCGGGCCGGGGCGTCGGCCGGGAGACCCCGGAAGTCGACCCAGGCGTACCACGTTGCGAAGGCGACGCCGCCGAGGGCCACGATCCCGGAGTCGAGCCAGCGGAGCACCGGCAGCATCCGGCACAGGAGCAGGAGCACCACCGTGGCCGCGAGCGCGAGCTCCACGCGGAAGTGGGGCAGCGACACGTCGAGCGTGTCGGACAGCGTGGCGGTGAGGAGGGCTCCGAGATCCACGGGCTGGGGTTCCTGTGACTGACTGGGGTGCCGTGACGGACTGAATTCCCGGGACGGGCTAGTGACCTGCCGATGCGGCGGCGGAGTCGGTCGTGCCCGGCTGCATGGCCAGCGGCGGCTGCATGGCCAGCGGCGGCTGGGCGGACGGTGCATCGGGCTTCACCGTGCGCGTCCACTCCGCGAGCGTCTCGACCTGCGCGTTCACCGTGGGCGTCACGTAGTTGAAGATCACCTGCGGCGCCACGCCGAACAGGATCGCCAGGAACACCAGCGGCGTCGCGATGGCGAGCTCGCGGCCGGTCATCGGCGTGAGGTGGTCGCCGTGCGGCCCCTTGTATTCCGCGCCCAGGTACACCCGCTGGATCGCCCAGAGGATGTAGGCCGCCGTGAGGATCACGGTGAAGGCCGAGATGCAGGCCAGCACGCGGCTGTAGTTCCAGGCGGAGAGCGTCACCAGCACCTCGCCGATGAAGCCGCACAGCCCCGGCAGGCCGAGGCCGGCGAAGAAGATCGCCACCGCCAGCCCCGCGTAGACGGGCATGCGGTTGAAGATGCCGCCGAACTCCTCGAGGTTGCGGTGGTGCACGCGGTCGTAGAGCACGCCCACCATGAAGAACATGCCGGCCGACGAGATGCCGTGGGCGAGCATCTGGAACATGGCGCCGTTGACGCCCTGGGCCCAGAAGTCGGGGTTGAACTTGTAGGCGGCGGTGGCGCTCCACACGCCCAGCCCCAGCATCACGTAGCCCATGTGGCTCACGGAACTGTAGGCCACCATCCGCTTGAAGTCCTTCTGCGCGAGCGCCGCGAAGGCCCCGTAGACCATCGACACCACGCCCAGCCCGCAGACCAGCCAGGCGAGCGACAGCCCCGCACCCGGGCAGATCGGATAGCAGATGCGCAGGATCCCGTAGCCGCCGAGCTTGAGGAGCACGCCGGCCAGGATCATCGAGATCGGCGTGGGCGCCTCGACGTGGGCGTCGGGGAGCCAGGTGTGCACCGGTACGACGGGCACCTTGATCACGAAGCCGATGAGCAGGAGCAGGAAGGCCCAGGTCTCGAGGCTCATGCCCCACAGCCGCACCGCCGCGAACGGCGAGGCGGGGAGCTGCCCGAGCTCCGCGAGGGCCAGGAGGTTGAACGTGTGGACCGGCTCGCCGGCGGCGGCCGTCGCCGGAATCGTGGCGTGGGCCCGCGCCAACTGCTCGGGCGAGAGCAGCCGCAGGTCGCTCGTGAAGTAGAGCATGAGGACGGCGATGAGCATCAGCACGCTGCCGAGCAGCGTGTAGAGGAAGAACTTGATCGCGGCGTACTCCCGCCGCGGACCGCCCCAGATGCCGATCAGGAAGTACATCGGCAGGAGCATCACCTCCCAGAACACGTAGAACAGGAAGAAGTCGAGGGAGACGAACACGCCCAGCATGCCCGTCACGAGGAGCAGGAACAGCACGTGGTAGGCCTTCACGTGCTTCGTGATCGGCCAGCTCGCCGCGGCGGCGAGCATCGACAGGAACGTGGTGAGCACCACCAGCGGCATGCTGATGCCGTCCACGCCGAGCAGGTATTCGATGCCGAACGCGGGGATCCAGGGCCGCTTCACGACCATCTGCATCCCCGGCTCACCGACGGTGAACTGGGCCGGGCCGGCGGCGCCGAAGAGCGTGGGCCAGGCCATCCACAGCGACAGGACGAACACCACCGCCGTGGTGGCCAGCGTGATCCAGCGGATCAGTTCCTCGCGGGCCTTGGGGATGATCGGCAGCGCCAGCACCGCGGCCACGAGGGCCGGCAGGAAGACGACGAGCGAGAGCGGCCAGAGGGCGGGCTGGGCGAGCGAGTCGGCGTTCATGACGGGATCCGGGGGCTTTCGAGGTGCGTTCGGGGTGGTGTCGGGGGTGGTCGAGGAGGGTGCGGCGCGGCCTAGCCGGCGTGCGTGGCCCGCATGAACAGGCTGGCCAGCACGAACAGGGCCACGGTGGCCAGGGCGATGAAGACGACGTACTGCCGGAGGCGGCCGGTCTGGAGCCGCTTGAGCGCCAGGCCGGCGTTCCAGGCCAGATCGGCCGTGCCGTTCACGAGGCCGTCGACGAGCGTGCGGTCGATCCAGGCGTCGATGCCGGCGATGCCCCGGGCCGCGGCCGCGAGGCCGTCGATGAAGCGGTCGATGACGCCCTTGTCGGTGCCGCTCGCGAGCTGCGCGATGCCGAGCACGGGCAGCACGAAGACCGCCCGGTAGAGCTCGTCGAAGTACCAGCGGCCGGCCAGGAAGGCGTAGACCGGCCGGAAGAGCGTGGCCACGAGGTCGGGCGACAGGATCCGCCAGAGGTACATGACGGCGGCCAGGGCCACGCCCGCGAGCGCCGTGCCGAAGGCCGTCCAGGTGGCCGTCCGGTGGATCGCCTCGGCGTGGCTCAGGTGCTCGGCCGGCATCGCGAGCGACTGCCCGAAGAGGACGCCGCCAGCCACGCCCTCGGCCGTGCCCGCCGGCCGGGCCTGCTCGAGCAGGTTCGCGATCCCGAAGTTCCCCACGGTCCAGCCGGCGGCCACGGCGAGCACCGCGAGCACGACGAGGGGGGCCACCATCACGGCCGGCGATTCGTGGGCGTGCTCGGCGACGTGGTGGTCGCGCGGGGCGCCCGCGAAGGTCATGAACCAGAGCCGGAACATGTAGAAGGCCGTGAGCGCGGCGCCGCCGGCCACCGCATAGAACAGGATCGAGTGCCGCGGGTTCACCTGCGCGAACGAGAGCGCCTGGGCGAGGATCGAGTCCTTCGAGTAGTAGCCGGAGAGTCCGATCACGAACGGGATGCCGGCGCCGATGATCGCCAGGCAGCCCACGAGCATCGTGCCGGCCGTCCAGGGCATCACCCTGGCGAGGCCGCCCATCTTCCGCATGTCGTTGGTGTGGCAGGCGTGGATCACCGATCCCGAGCAGAGGAAGAGGAGGCTCTTGAAGAAGGCGTGGGTCACGAGGTGGAACAGGCCCGCCACCCAGCCGCCCACGCCGAGGGCCAGCATCATGTAGCCCAGCTGGCTGACGGTGGAGTAGGCCAGCACCCGCTTGATGTCGTTGGCGACCAGGGCGATCGTGGCGGCGATGAACAGCGTGATCGCGCCGGTGTAGGCGATCACGAGCAGCACGTCGGGCGAGAGCACGGGGAAGAACCGCCCCACGAGGTACACGCCCGCGGCCACCATCGTTGCCGAGTGGACGAGCGCGGAGACCGGCGTGGGGCCCTCCATCGCGTCCGGGAGCCAGACGAAGAGCGGGAACTGCGCACTCTTGCCCACGCAGCCGCAAAAGATGCCGATGCCGGCGACGAACAGGAGCCAGGTGGTCATGCCGGAGGGCACCGTGAGGGCGTGCCCCGGGGCCGGGCGGACCAGCGCGAACATCTCGGGGAACTGGAGCGTGCCGAGCGCGCCCCACAGGGCCATCAGCCCGATGAGCATGCCGAAGTCGCCCACTCGGTTGACGATGAAGGCCTTGTTGGCGGCGTTCGATGCGCTCTGCCGCTCGTAGTAGAAGCCGATCAGGAACCAGGAGCAGATGCCGACGAGCTCCCAGAACACGAACACCATCGCCAGGTTGCCGGCGATCACGATGCCGAACATCGAGAAGCAGAACAGCGACAGGGCCTGGAAGAACCGGGGATACCGGCCCGGCCGGTGGAGGTGGCCGCCGGTCGACAGGTGCACCTCGTGGTCGGTGACGTCGTGGAGCTCGTCGTGCATGTAGCCCGACGCGTCGACGTGGATGCAGGTGGCGATGAAGGCCACGACCACGAACATGAGGATCGTGAGGGCGTCGATGTACCAGCCGATCGAGAGCCGGAGCCTGCCGCCCTGGTAGAGCGTGTACCAGTCGCCGGCATAGAACGCGGGCGTCGAGGCATGGCCGTCGTGGCCGGCATGTCCGTCGTGGCCGGTGGCGGCGTGGTCGGTCCCGTGGCCGTCGGCCCCATGGCCGTCAGTCACGTGGTCGCCGCCATGGTGCCCGTGAGCCGGGGCCGTCACGGGATGCGCGGCAAGCCAGGTGCCGGCGGCCATCAGCGAGAGCACCAGCGACGTCACGATCGCCGCCGTCGCCACCCAGGCGGCGTTCTTGCCGTGCTTCCCCATCCGGGGGCCGAAGAACAGGATCGCCACGAACGACACCAGCGGCACGAGCCACGCGAGGCCCAGCAGCATCGGCAGACGGACGGCGGGGTCCAGGTGCGGCTCAGCCCTTGAGGTCGTCGGCGCGGTCGATGTCGACCGTCGCGTGGTTGTTGTAGAAGTTGAGCGTGATGGCCAGGGCCACCGCGGCCTCGGCCGCCGCGAGCAGGATCACGAACAGGGCGATGATCTGGCCGTCGAGGCCCAGCGAGCGGGCCCCGTCGGCCTGCAGGTAGGGCGAGGCGAAGGCCACGAAGTTCACGTTCGCCCCGTTGAGCACGAGCTCGATCCCCATCAGCACGCCGAGCGCGTTGCGCTTCGTGGCCATGCAGGCCACCCCGGCCACGAACAGGACCGCGCCCACCACGAGGTAATGGGCCACACTCACGGGACCGAGGAGCGCGGCGAGCGGGAGGACGGCGAGCGTGCTCATGCGGGACCCCCGCTGAGCACCGAGGCCCCGCCCCGGGAGCCACGGCCGATCGCCGCATGCTCCGCGACCGAGGCGGGCGGCTCGACCGACGCGGCCACCTCGATGGCCCGCGGCGTCTTCCGCCGCTTGGCCCGCGCCAGGTAGGCGGCTCCGACGAGCACCACGAGCAGGTGCACCGACACGATCTCGAAGGGCAGCAGGTAGCCGCTGCGGACGGCGTTCGCGGGAGCGGCCGCCGGCACCTCGTCGACCCGCACGCCCACGAGCGCCATGCCGATCGGCGTGGCGGCCGGGGCCGCGAGACGGTGCGATCCCGGGCGTCGCCAGGCCTCGACGGAGAGGGCGGCCATCACGAGCAGCCCGAGGAGCCCCAGGCCCACCACCGTGGCCAGGGCCCGGTCGCCGGCCGACGTCTTGATCGACACGAAGGGGGCCTGGGCCGTGAGCATCACGCCGAACACGAGCAGCACGAGCGTGCCGCCCACGTAGATCATGAGCTGCATCGCGCCCACGAACTCGGCGCCGGCGAGGAAGAACAGGCCGGCCGTCGCGCCCAGCGAGAGCACGAGGTACAGGGCCATCCGCACCACGTTGTCGGCCGCCACCACGGCGATCGCCCCGCCGCAGGCCACGGCCGCAAAGAGCAGGAAGAACAGCGCGTGCCAGTCGATCGCCGCGAGCGGCAGCACTGCGCCGGCGATGGCGGGCAGCGCGGGCGTCATCGATTCACCTGCGCCACCGCGTCCCGCCCCTCGGTCGGCTTCGCGGGCTGCGCCGCCGCCTTGCCGCCAGGCCCCTCGAGCCAGCCCTCGCGGATCTCACCGGCCGGCCGCGACAGTCCGCCCACCAGGCCCCCCGGCAGCGCGAGTTGCCAGAGCATGGCGCCGGCGAACATCGCGGCCGCGATCGGCGTGCAGTACTTGAGGCACGTGGTCATCACCTGGTCGATGCGGAGCCGCGGCAGCGTCCAGCGGATCCACATCATGAAGAGCACGCCGAGCGTGGCCTTGCCGAGCAGGTTGGCCAGGCCCAGCAGCCGCACGAGGTAGTGCGTCGTGTCACCGGTGCCGGTCGAGAGTCCCGCGAGCGTCGCGACCGGGATCGGCCCGTTCCAGCCGCCGAGAAAGAGCACGGCGGCCATCGCGCTGACGAGGAACATCGAGCCGTATTCGGCCATGAAGAAATAGCTCCAGCGGAGGCCGGAGTATTCCGTGTGGAAGCCGGCCACGAGCTCGCTCTCGGCCTCGGCGAGGTCGAAGGGCGCCCGGTTCACGCTGGCGACCGCACAGGTGACGTAGACCCAAAAGATGACGAACGTGAAGGGGTCGTGGAACAGGTACCAGTTCCAGAACCAGCCCGCCTGCTTCTCGGCGATCGTCACCATGTCCATCGTGCCGGCGAGCATCACGGGCACGACCACGCACATGCCCAGCGGCACCTCGTAGCTCACGACCTGCGCCGCCTCGCGCATGGCCCCGAACAGCGACCACTTGGAGGCGGAGGCGTAGCCGGCGAGGATCACGCCGAACACCTCCAGCCCGAGCACCGCCACCACGAAGAACACGGCCACGTTGAGCCGCTGGCCCACCACGTCGAAGGCGAAGGGCAGGGCGATGAACGCGCAGAACGAGGCGCAGAAGCTCACGTAGGGGGCCAGCCGGAAGAGCAGCCCGTCGGCGCCTTCGGGCATGAGGTCCTCCTTGGCGAGGAGCTTGATGCCGTCGGCCACCGACTGCAGCCACCCGAAGCGGCCGCCGGTCCGGGTGGGCCCGAGGCGGTCCTGGATCCGCCCGGCGATCTTCCGCTCGGCCCAGATGAAGACGAGCGCCCCGCCGGCGATGACGTTGAGGATCAGCACGGCCGCCACGACGGCTGCGACGATCCACGCCAGCCAGGGGGCGAAGCCGACCGAGTTGATCAGGAATTCGACCATCGTGTCAGGGCGGCCGGATGCCGTGAGCAGCCGCCGGAACCGCGGATTTCCCGGGCGGCAGCAGACTTCGTGAAAAATCTCACGAAGTTTGCCTTACCCCGCGCCATTCCACAAGTACCGGGAGGCGATGGGCGGTTTTCTTTCTCCACCAACAAGGCGTTGCCCGCGCCATCGAGCCGCAGTAGGTGGCCAGCGCAGCCCGGAGGGCGGAGCGCAGAATCCTCCGAGTGAGCACAGGGCATGGATGCCCGGAGCGAACGTCCACGCGAGGTGGCACGGGCGACGCCGACCCGCGAACCCACCGCGCCCGCCACGCCGATCGCCTACCGGTCGATCTCACCCATCACGATGTCGAGCGAACCCACGATCGCGGGCACGTCGGCGATCAGGCAGCCGCGGCAGAGTT
>JBJTIV010000354.1:0-3779 GCA_046095145.1 Planctomycetaceae bacterium | reverse complement strand
AGAGCCGTGTGCGGGAGATCCGCCAGCACGGTTCGGAGGGAGGGGGGCCCGAATCCAATCGGGCCTCCCTACCCCTATCACGTTCGGCAGGATGCCGAGACGTGCCGTGATGACAGTCCCGTCGCTTCCGCTCCGGGCTTGTATGAGGGGGAGATGGCGCCGGTGGATGCAAGCCCCCGGCGGAAGCCGGGGGACACCGGGTACGAAGGCCAGCCCGGCCGCCATGCCGGGGACGGCTTGGCCGGCGTGAGACTGACACGTCGCATCACCGCCGCAGGGCGGCGTGCAGGATCTCGACGGGGTGCTCGGCGCGGCGGCCGGTGCCGTCGGCGATCTGGTGGCGGCAGCTCGTGCCCGGGGCGGCGATCCGGGCCTCGGGCGCGGCCGCGCGGACGGCGGGGAAGAGCACGAGCTCGCCGATCGCCATCGACACGTCGAAGTGTTCGGTCTCGTACCCGAACGATCCCGCCATGCCGCAGCAGCCGCTGGGGATCGTCTCCACGGAGTAGTTCCGCGGCAGCGAGAGCATCGCGATCGTGGGCTCGAGCGATGCCAGGGCCTTCTGGTGGCAATGGCCGTGGAGCAGGATCCGCGCCGGGGCGTCGGTGAAGGCGTCGGCCGTGATCCGGCCGCGGGCGGCCTCGCGAGCCAGGAACTCGTCGACGAGCAGCGTGTTGGCGGCCAGGGCCTGCGCGGCCGCCGCGAGCGGCTCGGGCACGAGGTCGGGATACTCGTCGCGGAAGGAGAGGATCGCCGAGGGCTCGATGCCGACGAGCGGCTCGTCGGCCGTGACGACGCCCGACAACAGTTCGACGTTCGTGGCCGCCAGCGCGCGGGCCTCGCGGACGAGGCCCTTGGAGAGGTGGGCCCGGCCGCTGTCCGCATGCCGCGGGATCACCACCTCCCAGCCCAGGGCCTCGAGCAGTTCGACCGCCTGGATGCCGATGTCGGCGTCGAGCGTGTCGGTGAACTCGTCGCAGAACAGGTGCACGCGGCCGAGCGGTGCCGCGGGCCGCGGCCGGCGGGCGTGCCACGTCGAGAGCCGCGTGCCCGGCAGCCGCGGCAGCGACCGGCGCGGCGCGAAGCCCGCGACCCGCGCGAGCAGCCGCGCCACGGGCGGCGTCGAGACGGCCAGGTTCCACAGCCAGGGCACACGGCTGAACCGGCGGAGCGTGGCGGCGGTGCCCGCGACCAGCCGGGTGCGGCGGGAGACACCCTCGCGATCCTGGCGGTGCTGCTCCCACTCCGCCTTCAGCCGCGCCATGTCGACGTTCGAGGGGCACTCGCTCTTGCAGGCCTTGCACGACAGGCAGAGGTCCATGACGGCGGCGAGTTCGGGCCGCGTCCACGGGTCGGCGAGGGCCGGGTCGGCGAGGGCCTGCCGCAGCACGTTGGCACGGGCGCGGGTGGTGTGCCGCTCGTCGCGGGTCGCCATGTAGCTCGGGCACATCGTGCCGCCGGCGAGGTGCGACTTGCGGCACTGGCCGACGCCCGTGCACCGCTCCGCGGCACGCAGCACGCCGCCGGTGTCGGCGAAGCGGAAGAGCGTGTCGCGATGCGGCTCGGGCACGCCCGGGAGGATCCGCAGGCTCGTGTCCATCGGCGGTGCGGCCACGATCTTGCCGGGATTGAGGATGCCCCGCGGGTCGAAGGCCCGCTTCACCCGCTCGAAGAGGCCGTAGCACTCGGCGCCCACCATCGACGGGATGAACTCGCCGCGCAGCCGGCCGTCGCCGTGTTCGCCCGAGAGGCTGCCGCGGTAGCGCTTCACGAGCGCCGCCACGTCGGTGGCCACCGCGCGGAACGTCCGCAGGCCCTCGGGACTGCGCAGGTCGAAGAGTGGCCGCAGGTGGAGTTCGCCCGCGCCTGCGTGCGCGTAGTGGACGCAGTCGATGCCGTACTTTTCCGCGAGCAGGCGGTCGAACTCGGCGATGTACGCCGGCAGGTCCTCGATCGCCACCGCGGTGTCCTCGACGATCTCGCGGGGCTTCGCGGGGCCGGGCAGGTTGTTGACGAGCCCCTGGCCGGCCCGCCGCAACTCCCAGACCTTGTCGGCATCGGCGCCGCCGAGGCGGGGCCAGGCGTGGCCCAGGCCGGCCGACGTCAGGGCCGCCTCCACGCGGTCGAGGCCCGCGGCGGCCAGGGCCGGATCGGCCTCGCGGACCTCGATGACGAGCACCGCGCCGGGATCGCCGACGACGAACGAACGGTTGCGGGCCTGCTCGAGGTTGTCCCGCGTGCAGCGCAGGATCTTGTCGTCGATGAGCTCGCAGGCCGTGGGGACGACGACTCCCTCGGCGGCCAGCCGCATCACGACGACCGCCGCCCGCAGGGCCTCGTCGACCGTGTGGCAGTGGAGGCACAGGAGCGCCGGCGGCGGCGGCAGGGGGACGAGGGCGAGTTCGTACTCCACGCCCACGAACAGCGTGCCCTCGGAGCCCGCCAGGATCCGGCAGAGGTTGAAGGGCTGCGTCGAGGCGGTGTCGAAGCACGAGGCATCCATGAGCGCGTCGAGCGCGTAGCCGGTGTTGCGGCGGGTGACCTCGGGCCGCGGGAAGGCGTCGCGGACGACCGCCCGGGTCGCGGGGTCGCCGAGCATGGCCTGCAGCTCGCGGTGGATCCGCCCGGCCGGCGTGTCGGCGGCGCAGGCGGCCGCGAAGCCGTCCGCGTCGAGGGGGCCGAAGTCGGCCTCGGAGCCGTCGGCCAGAAATCCGCGCGCCCGGACGAGGTGGTCGCGGGTCGTGCCCCAGGCGATCGAGTTGGAGCCGCAGGAGTTGTTGCCCACCATGCCCCCGATCGTCGCCCAGTTGGCGGTCGAGGTCTCGGGTGCGAAGAACAGGCCGTGGGGGGCGAGGTAGCGGTTGAGTTCGTTGCGGACCACGCCCGGCTGCACGCGGACGGTGCACCGGTCGTGATCGAGCGCGAGGATCCAGTTCATGTGGCGGCCGAAGTCGACGACGAGCCCCGCTCCCACCACCTGCCCGGCGAGCGACGTGCCGGCGCCCCGGGGGATCAGGGGCGTGCCGCTCGCGGCGGCGAAGCGGACGATCTCGCCGACGTCGCGATCCGTCGCCGGGAACGCGACGGCCAGCGGCCGCTCCTGGTATTCCGAGGCATCGGTGGCATAGACCCGCCGCGCGGTCTCGTCCACCAGCAGCTCTCCCCGCAGCCGCCGCGCCAGCGTGGCGAGATCGGCGGCGATCGTGGACGATGCGGGCATGACACGGACCAGGGCGGGACGGCGGGACCGGCCCGCGGCGTCGCTCGCCAGTGTCGTGGCCGCCGCGCCCGGCGGCAATCCGGCCCGCGTTCGCGACGCACGCGGATGGCGGATAGGCTACCGCCCGACACATCCGTGAGCGGCGGCTCTCCCTCCATCGCCTCCCATCGGTCCGCGTCATGAACGGGGTTCCCCACTCGACCGGTCGAACCCGCGACCGCCTGGCGGCGGGGTCGACGGCGCTGGCCATCGCCGCCTGCTGGACGGGCGCCTGTCCGGCGTCCGAGCCGCCCGCGGCCTCGGCGGCGTTCACGAGCACCGATCCCGTGGTCGTGGCCGCCCGCGGCCTGCTCGAGACCGGCGACCTCGCCGAGATCGAGAGGACGCTGCGTGCGGCCGGAACGGACGGCACCGGCGTCGATGCCCGGGCCCGCGCCGAACTGGCCGAGATCGTCCGCCGGATCCGCCACGACTACGCGCTCGACGAGGCCGGCCTGGCCGGCGCCGTCCGCGGCGTCATCCCAGACGCCACCGACGATGAAATCGCGACGTGGATCGG
>JBJTIV010000353.1:0-5942 GCA_046095145.1 Planctomycetaceae bacterium | reverse complement strand
GTTCAGCGAGCGGGCCTTCGGCCGGCTCGGCCTCGACTATCGCGACTTCGTGGAGATCGACCCGCGCTACTTCCGGCCGGCCGAAGGCCCGCTCGCAGAACTCACGCACCGTGTAGTTCTCGTCGGTGGAGACCACGTAATCGTCGGGCTCGTCCTGCCGGAGCATGAGCCACATGGCCTCCACGTAGTCGCCGGCGAAGCCCCAGTCGCGGGCGGCGTCGAGGTTCCCGAGGTAGAGCTTCCGCTGCAGCCCCAGCTTGATGCGGGTGGCGGCCCGCGTGATCTTGCGGGTCACGAAGGTCTCGCCGCGCCGCGGGCTCTCGTGGTTGAAGAGGATGCCGCAGGAGGCGTGGAGCCCGTAACTCTCGCGGTAGTTCACCGTGATCCAGTGGGCGTAGAGCTTGGCCACGCCGTAGGGCGAGCGCGGGTGAAAGGGCGTGGTCTCGGTCTGCGGCGCCTTCGCGACCATGCCAAACATCTCGGAACTCGAGGCCTGGTAGAAGCGGATCGGCCGGCCGAGGGCGTCCTGCTGGTCGCGGATCGCCTCGAGGAGCCGCACCGTGCCCACGGCCGTGACGTCGGTCGTGTAGATGGGCTGGTCGAAGCTCACGCGCACGTGGCTCTGGGCCGCGAGGTTGTACACCTCCGTGGGGCGGATCTCCCGGAGCAGCCGGGCGAGGCCGTTGCCGTCGGCCATGTCGCCGTAGTGGAGCGTGAGGCCGCGACCCGCCTCGTGCACGTCGCGGTAGAGGTGGTCGATCCGCTGGGTGCCGAAGGTGCTCGAGCGGCGGATGAGGCCGTGCACTTCGTAGCCCTTGTCGAGCAACAACTCGGCGAGATACGAGCCGTCCTGCCCGGTGATGCCGGTGACGAGGGCGACGTGCGACGCTGCGGTCACCTCAGGCTCTCCATGGCCGGGCGGAGGTCGAGCGGGGTTCGGGCGGGCAACCAATCGGTGGCCCACACCATTAGAACATGACGGGCCTGTGACGACGAATTGCTGGCGATGGTCCGGCAGGGGATACTTCGCGCATGTTCACCGTCGTCATCCCGCTGTATCAGAAGCGGGGCTACATCCAGCGGGCGCTCGACTCGATCTACGCCCAGTCGATCGGGCGGGAGGCGGTGCCCGAGATCGTGGTGGTCAACGACGGCTCCACCGACGGGGGCGACGCCGTCGCCAGGGCACAGGCCGATCCGCGGGTGAGGGTGATCGACCAGCCGAACCGGGGCGTGAGCGCCGCCCGCAACGCCGGGATCGCGGCGGCCGGCCAGCCCTTCATCGCGCTGCTCGACGCCGACGACCGCTGGCGGCCCGGGTTTCTCGCGCGGATGCGCGACCTGATCGCGGCCCATCCGGGGGCGTCGCTCTATGGCTCGGGCTTCACGACCGTGCGCGGCGGCGAGCCGGAGTCCGATCACGGAGTGCGCGGCGACGAGATGCAGGGCCACGCGGAGCGGCTCGAGGGCCACCTGGCCGGTCGTGTGGATTTCTTTCGCGCCTGGCGCCGCGACCACGTCGTGCATCCCTCGGGCAGCATCGTGCCCCGCGAGGCGGCCGCGGCGGTCGGGGGCTTCCAGGATGGCTTGGCGTACTGCGAGGATCACCTGTTTCTCGCGAAACTCGCGCTCGCCGGGCCGGTGGTGCTCACGTCGGAGCCGCTCGTGGAGTACGACGTGGCCGTGCCCGGGCAGTTCATCGAGTTTTGGCGGGGCCCGTATCAGGCGCGGTTCGACGTGCTCGACTACCACCGCTTCCTGGCCGGCGAAGTGCGGCGGCGGTGCGGAGCGGCTGCGCAGCCTAACGCCGCGGCGTTTTGCGACTATGCGCGGCTGCAGCTGCGGACAGCCGTGCTCCAGCGGCTCTACTGGGGGAACTTCGCCGCCGTGGACCGGATCTGGCGGGAGCTGGGGCTGGACGGCCTCGGCCTCGGACCGTCGGCCGCCACGGCCGCGTGGGTGGCCCGGCGGCCGGTGGTGCGGCCCTTCGCCGCGGCGGCCCTCGCGGCCGTGCGGGGCGTGCGTTCGACGCTCCGGCGTGGAGAGACAGCCGCATGAGACTCGCGATCCTCTGGACCGGCGTGACCGAGCCGATGGCGGCCTGCTGGCGGGAACTCGCCGCCCGGCCGGACGTGTCGCTCACGGTGTTCACCGAGTTGCCGCCCGCTCCCGACACCGCCTATCGCCACGAGGTGGTGCTCGCCGGGCTCGACGCCCACGTGCACCGGGCCGACAGGCCGCTCGACCGCACCGCCCTCGAGCGTCAGCTTGTGGAGGCCGCGCCCGACGCGATGGTGATTCTCGGCTGGCGGAGCCCGATGTGCCGCTTCGCGGCCGAGCATCCGGCCCTGGCCGGCGTGCCCACGTGGATCGCCTTCGACATGACGTGGGCGCCGACCACGCGGAAGGTGCTCGCCCCGCTCGTGCTCGGCCGCTACCTGCGGCGGTTCACGGGCGCGATCGTGCCCGGCGAGCGATCGGCCGCCTACGCGGCGTGGCTGGGATTTGCCGAGTCGCGGATCGAGCGCGGAAGCATGTATGGCGTCGATACGGCAGCCCGCGCCGAGGAGTTTGTCACGCGTTCGTCGCTCGCCGCCTGGCCGCGGCGGTTTCTGTATGCGGGCCGCTACGCGCGGGAGAAGCGGATCGACGTGCTCGTGGCGGCGTATCGCCGCTACCGGTCGCTCGTCCGTGATCCCTGGGAGCTCACCTGCTGCGGCATGGGGCCCGACGCGCGGCTGCTCGCGGGCGTGGAGGGCATCCGCGACCTGGGCTTCGTGCAGCCCGCGGAGATGCCGCGGCTCCGGGCCGAGCATGGGGCCTTCGTGCTCGCCAGCGACTACGATCCCTGGCCGTTCGTGATCACCGAGGCCGTGGCGTCGGGCCTGCCGATCGCGTGCACGAGTGCCTGCGGCAACACGGTCGAGCTCGTGCGGTCCTGGTTCAACGGCCGGATCGTGGCCCCCGGCGACGTGGCCGGCCTCACTCAGGCCCTCGCCTGGCTCCACGGCCGCGGGGCTGACCTGAAATGGATCGGGGAGCGGGGCATGCCGCTGGTGGCCCCCTACGCCAAGGAAGCCTGGGCCGACCGCATCCTGGCGATCTGCCAGCGAGCCTGACTCGAGCCGCACGGCCGGATCGGGATGGCAGTCCAATTCGCGAATCGTGTCAGCGTTCATGACGTCGCACTCCGATCATGGTGTGTCATCGCGGGCAGATGACGCACGGAAAGAACCTCGTCGGCTGATAGCGGCTCGATCGAGGACTCCGGCACCATCAAAACTGCGATGGAGTCACCGAGTGCATTGAACACTTCGAGAACACAGCCGTTCTCACCGCCACTCGGGTGCGGCACACGGTCGATGAGATACGCGATGTCACCCGCACAGAGACGATGCCCTTCGACATCACGGGTGAGGGCGACTCTCTGAAACAGTTCGCACTTCATGATCCCTGCTCCTTCGCCGGCTTCAGGGTGACGAAGTGAAACCTTCCATCCGCCGCCCGTTTCAGCCAGATTGTGACAACCCGTAGCGTGCCCTCTGGGCCGGCCAGGAGCCCCTCGACTCTCCAAAACGAGCCATACGTCCCGGTTCCATCTTCTTCCGCCTCATGGCCGGCGGCAAGGCGACGGATACCCGCTTCCAACTCTTCGGGACGCGAAGCCGAAAAGCCTGCACGTCCGAGAAACCGTGATTTATCATCAACTGGGCGAGGCGCGAGCAGATAGTCGGTCAGTTTTTCGGCAGCGATGACGAGATCGGATGGAAGTCGCATGATTGCTAGCGGCTGAAAGAGAGAACATATGTACACTATTCTCGTGTTGGCCGCAAGCAGTGGGGTGGTTGGCCCATGGTGAAGGTTTGGGCGGGGGCAGCATGAGCATCTGGGATATCTGCCTCACGCATGATCCGGTGTATGGCGGCATCCACCGGTCGGTGAGCAACTTCGCGCAGGCGCTCGACGCGGGGATCCTGTCGTTCGACGACGGGGCCGTGGATCGCGCGGGGCTCCGCGAGGAGCGGCCGGTCGTGCGGGTGGCCTGCCGGCCGCGGGCGATCAATCGGGCGTGTCACTGGGTCACGCCCGCTATGGCCGCCGCGGCCGGTCGCGCCGTGGCCGGTGCCGACCTGCTTGTGATCCACTCGCTGTTTCGCGGCCACGCCCCCTGGGCGGCCCGCTGGTGCCATGATCACGACAGGACCTATTTCTCGGTGCTCGAGGGCTGCCTCGACCCGTGGGGCCTCGCCAACCGGGCCTTGGCCAAGCGGCTCTGGCTGGCCGCACGGGGGCGGCCGTTCTTCGCGAACGCGGCCAAGGTGATCGCGGCCACGTCGCGGGAGGCGGCGAAGGCCGAGGCGTGGGTGCCGGCCGGGCGGCTGGCCGTGGTTCACTGGCCCGTGGCCGTGCCTTCAGCGGCCGGCCGCGACGCAGCGCGGCACGCGTTTCGAGCCGCCCACGGCATCCCCGAACAGGCCCGCGTGCTCCTGTTCGTGGGCCGGCTGCATCCGATGAAGCGGCCGGCCCACATGGTCGAGGCCTTTTTACGGGCGGGCGTGCCCGGATGCCATCTCGTGGTGGCCGGCATGGAGGAGGGAGTGTCGATCGCGAGCCTCGAGGGACTCGTGCCGCCGGAGGCCGCAGGCCGCGTGCACTGCATCGGCCCGCTCGCCGCGAGCGACGTCGTCAATGCCTGCCATGCGGCCGATGGCTTCATCTCGCTTTCCCACCGCGAGAACTTCGGCTACTCGCTCGCCGAGGCCATCACCTGCGGGCTGCCGGTGATCGTGACCCCGGGCCACGACCTGGCCCACGACATCGCCGGCGCCGGGCTACACGGCTTCCCGTGCGGCTGGCTCCTGCCGGACGACACGGCCGCGACCGCGATTGCGGCGATCCGCGACTTCGCGGCAACGCCCGCCGCGCGGCTCGAGGCGCTCGGCGCGGCCGGCCGGGCCTGGGCCGCCGATCACCTGTCGTTCGACCGCTTCCGCGACGCCCTGCGCGGCCTCGCGGCCGACGCCGTCGCCCCGTCGCGAGGCCGCCGATGAGCGACGCGCGGGCTCCGACGACCGACTCCAGGGCCGCCGCACCGAGTCACCGCGTGGCCTTGATCGCCATCTGGCAGGGGCCTTTTCCGGAGTATTTCGACCTCTTTCTGGCGTCGTGCGCCACCAACCCCGACTTCACGTGGCTGATCCTCGGTGACCAGGCCGCGCCCGCGGGTGCTCCAGAAAACGTCCGCTTCGTGCCGCTGTCGATCGCCGCCTTGAACCAGCAAATCCATGACACGCTCGGTGTCGAGACGAGGATCACGCGGGCCTACAAGGCGTGCGACCTGCGACCGATGTATGGCCTGCTCTTCGCCGATCTCCTCCGCGGCTTCACGCACTGGGGCCACTGCGACCTCGACATCATCTGGGGCCAACTCGGCCAGTTCCTCACCGTCGACCTGTTCGGCTGCTACCCGCGGCTCCAGGAGAACGGCCACCTCTCGATCTACAGAAACGACACCGAACTGAACCGGCTATTCATGAGTGACGTGCCCGGCGTGCCGCACTGGACGACCGTGCTTGGTCACCCGGACCACAGTTTCTATTTCGACGAGTGGCCCGGGATCAACCGGATCCTCGCCCATCACGATGTCCCCCGCGCCCCGCTCGTGCCCGTGGCCGACGTGCTCGCACCGGTGGCACAATATCGGCTCTACGGGCGGCCCAATCACCGCCTGCAGGCGCTCTTCTGGCACGACGGCCGCGTGTGTCGCGAGTTCGTGGACGAGTCGACCGGCCGGATCGGCCGCGACGAATTCGCCTACGTCCATCTCCAGAAGCGCCGCCTGCCGCCTCCGCCGTTTGCGAGAATCCCCGAGTTCGGCTACTGGATCACGCCCCAGGGCTTCGTGCCACGGCTCTCGTCCGAGGCGGACCGGGCCACGATCC
>JBJTIV010000352.1:0-3155 GCA_046095145.1 Planctomycetaceae bacterium | reverse complement strand
GGTGCTCGGCTGCAACAACTACGAGGTGGTGGACCTCGGCGTGATGGTGCCCTGCACGAAGATCATCGACGAGGCGATCCGCACCGAGGCCGATGTGGTCGGCCTCTCGGGGCTGATCACGCCGAGCCTCGACGAGATGGTGCAGGTGGCCCGCGAGTTCGAGCACGCCAAGCTGACGATGCCGCTCCTGATCGGTGGGGCCACGACCTCGGCCCGGCACACGGCCGTGAAGATCGCGCCGGCCTATTCGGGCGACGTGATCCACGTGACGGACGCCTCGCGGGCGGCCGGCGTGGTCGAGAAGCTGCTCAACCCGGCCTCGCGGGCGGCCTTCGCGGAGGCCAACCGCGTGGCCCAGGCCCGCGACGTGGAGAACTTCCGAAGGCGGCAGGAGACGAAGCTCGTGCCCTACGCCACGGCCCGCGCGAAGCGCTGGACGACCGACTGGGCGACGGCCCCGATCGACGTGCCCGAGTTCCTCGGCGTGCGGAGGCTCGAGCGGATCCCGCTCGCCGACCTCGTGCCCTTCATCGACTGGTCGCCGTTCTTCATGTCGTGGGAGCTCAAGGGCAAGTATCCCGCGATCTTCGCCGACGCGGTCGTCGGGGAAGAGGCCCGGAAGCTCCACGCCGACGCCACGCGGATGCTCGACGAGATCGTCCGGGACGGGCTGCTCGCGGCCCGCGGCGTCTACGGCTTCTTCCCGGCCAACGCGGTGGGCGACGACATCGCCCTCTACGCCGACGAGTCGCGGGGCGTCGAGGTCGGCCGGGTGCACACGCTCCGTCAGCAGTGGGAGCGGCAGGGGCAGGACGTGTTCCACGCCCTGGCCGACTTCGTGGCCCCGGCCGAGAGCGGCCGCCAGGACTACCTCGGCGCCTTTGCCGTCACCGCCGGCCACGGCTGCGACGAGCTCTGTCGGAAGTACGACGCCGACCACGACGACTACTCGTCGATCCTCGCCAAGGCCCTCGCCGACCGGCTGGCCGAGGCGGCCGCCGAGTGGCTCCACGCCCGGGTCCGCCGCGAGTGGGGCTACGGGAAGGCCGAGCGGCTCTCGACCGAGGAGCTCATCGAGGAGAGGTATCGCGGCATCCGGCCGGCGCCCGGGTATCCGGCCTGCCCGGACCACACGGAGAAGCGGTCGCTCTTCGCCTGGCTGGACGCGGAACGTGGGGCGGGAATGACGCTCACGGAGAGTTGCGCGATGATGCCGGCGGCGAGCGTGTCGGGGCTCTACTTCGCCCACCCCGAGAGCCGATATTTCGCGGTGGACCGGATCACCCGCGAGCAGGTCGAGGCCTACGCGGCCCGCAAGGGAATGCCGGTGGCCGAGGTGGAGCGCTGGTTGGCGCCGAATCTCGGCTACGACGCGTGATGGTGCCGGTTCGCGGGCGTCGTGCGCCCAAGCCGGCTGCGGGCCGGTACGAGTTCCCTCGCTGAGGGCCGCATGCCATGCCGAGACGGGCTCGCCCAATGACCCGGAGTCCCGTCGCTTCCGCTCCGGGCTTGGATGGCATGGTGTTCGACCGTGTCCATGCAAGCCCCCGGCGGAAGCCGGGGGACTCCGCGTTCCGCGACGTCCCGTGTGCCATGCGAGGACGGGCTCGCCCAACGCCCTGGAGTCCCGTCGCTGCCGCTCCGGGCTTGGATGGATGGATGCGGTAACGCCCGACATGACGCGGAATGGTGACGTATGGAGCGGAAAACGCGGATGCGGCGGGTGATTCTCGACACGGGGCCGGCCGCGCCGGCGCCGGGGGCCACGAGCCTGCTCATCGAGCGGTTCCTCGACTACGTGCGGCACGAGCGGGGCCTCGCCGCCAACACGCAGGCGGCCTACCGCCGCGACCTCCGCGACTTCACGGCCTGGCTCCGCGGCCGGCCCGCGGCGGCGATCGACGTCCGCGGCCTGGGCGACTACTTCTCCCACCTCGCGAAGAAGGGGCTGGCGCGGGCGAGCATCGCGCGGCAGGCGGCGACGCTGCGGGTGTTCTACGCCTTCCTGCAGCTGGAGGGCGTGGTCGCGGAGAGCCCGGCCGAGCTCGTCGCCGCCGGCCGTCGCGACGACGCGATCCCCGGCACGCTCTCGCCGCAGCAGGTGGACCGGCTGCTCGACGCGCCCGACCGCGGCACGGCGGCCGGCCGCCGCGACCGGGCGCTGCTCGAATTGCTCTACGCCACGGGCTGCCGGGCCTCGGAGGTGTCGGCCCTGCGGCTCGTGGACGTGCACCTGGCGGAGAGCTTCTGCACCTGCCGCGGCAAGGGCGACAAGGAGCGGGTGGTGCCGCTGGGCCGCCGGGCAATCGCGGCCGTGAAGGCCTGGATCGACGGACCGCGGCGCGACTTCGCCGCGCGGGCCGGCGGCGTGCCCGCGTGGGCGCTGCTCTCGTCGCGGGGCAACCGCCTGTCACGGATGCGGATCTGGGAGATCGTGCGGGAGCACGCCGCGCGGGCCGGCATCCCGCCCGACATCGGCCCGCACACCCTGCGGCACAGCTTCGCGACCCACCTCGTGGCCGGCGGCGTTGATCTCCGGCACGTGCAGGAGATGCTCGGCCACGCGAGCATCGCCACGACCCAGCGCTACACCCACGTCGACGCCGGCCGCCTCAAGGGCGTGCACGGGAAGTTCCACCCGCGCGGGTGAACGACACGGTCACACGCCGCATCCCGTGAGGAAAGCCCGGAGCGCGAGCGACGGGAAAACGGGTGGCGGGCGCGGGCGGTCACGCGGTGGCTCATCGAGGTGACGACCCGCATTCCCCGCGCTCGCGCGTGGGGCTTCCTCAGATCAGCGAGGGGCTGCCCATCCCCTCGAGCCGGCGTAGACGGCAAGCGAAGCCCGGAGGGCGAGAGCGCAGCCGTCTCCGAGCGAGCGCAGGGCAGGATGCCCGAAGCGAGCGTCCGGCGAGAGGGTGTGGGCAGCCCCGAGCGCACCCTATTGCGGCTTCTGCGGCGGCGTGAACTTGATCTTCTTCACGAGCTCCACGATCGTGCCGTCGGGCTGCACCATGCCCGAGACCGCGGTGATCGCCCGGACGACGTTCTCGTACTTCAGGCCGTAGTCGCAGTCGAGCTCCACCTCGGCCTGGTCGGCGTTGGAGCCCGGGCCGGCGCCCACGAGGTCCACGATGCGGCGGCGGAGCTCGTCG
>JBJTIV010000351.1:0-6163 GCA_046095145.1 Planctomycetaceae bacterium | reverse complement strand
GTTGGACGACGTGAGCGTGCCGCGCGCGGCCACGATCGTGGAGCAGCCCGGCGCGCCCGACTGCGTGGCCGTGCTCGAGAGGCTCGGCGCCCCGCCGCGGGAGCTCGCCGTGTCGCCGTTGACGAAGCCGGTGTACGTCGCCGTGAAGGCGTTGGGCTGGTTCCACTCGCGGGTCTTGTTGTCGGCCGTGACGGTGAGGGCCTTCTTCGCGACCGTGCTCGAGGGGATCGCGGCGTTGACGGAGGAGGCGCCGGTTGACGAGAGCACCACGGTGCCGGACTGCGGGCCCGCCCCCGTGGTCGCCGGGATGCGGACGTAGAGCGTGCCTCCGGCCGTGCCACCGGACTGCACGAACGTGGCCGTGGAGCCGAAGGTCGTGCCGTCGCTCGACACCTGGAAGCCGGCGGGCGCGGTGGCCGTGATGTTGCCGGTGAGCCCCGTGCCCGAGACGGTGATCGACGACGTGCCGGAGTTCGAGCCGTAGGTCGTGGACAGGGCGGAGAACGCGCCCGTGGTGCCGATGGTGGCGGCGGAGGCGGTGACGACGAAGGTGGTGAGTTCCGGGAACGGGGCGACGGTGGTCGACCAGTTCGTCGGCGTGTAGACGGTGCCGCGGATGGTGGCCGGCGACCCGCTCACCTCGACGAGGTTGATCAGTTCGCCCGCCTGGTTGGCCCCGTCCGCTGCGTTGAGCGAAAACGCCGTGCTGCCGTTCACGAGAGCGGCCGGGAGTTGGGACGTGTTGTTTGTGATTCCCCCGGAAGCCACCCAGGCCTGCGACGCGAATCCCGCCACCCAGTTGGCATCGGTGCCACTCGTCGGGGCCGTGCCCTGGTATGCGAAGACGCTGTCGCCTTGCGTGGCGAATGCGAAGCTCGCCGTGACGTCGGAAACGCCGGTGCCCGACGGCGAGCCCGTATTCGAGCCCCACAGCCAGCGGCCTCCCGCCGAGCGATTCCCGTCGAAATCGAACACGGTGCCCGCCGGGAAGGGGTCGAGGAACGTGATCGTGCTCAAACCCTCGTTCGTCGTCAGCGCGGTGCCATTCCAGCCGTTGTCGGTGAGGGCGAGCGTCGTGCCGGCGATCACCGATTTGAGCAGCACGAACGACAACTTGTCGTTGCCCGCGGGATCGAAGCCCGTGAAGGCGATGTCGCCGGCGGTGAGCGTCGTGGGCGTGTCGTAGGTGGTGAATTCGGTGGCCAGCGTGTAGCCCGTGCCGGCGGTGCTCGTGGCATAGGCCTTGAAGACGTAGTCGGTGAGCTTCTCGAGGCCGGTGACGGCGACGGTGAACGTTCCGACGCCGATCCCGAGCGTGCCGGGAAACACGGTGACACCGGTGCCGCCGATCACCGGGTCGGCATTGACGCTCTTCTTCGAGACGATGACTCCTCGTTCCGTGACCGGCCGGCCGCCGCTGGCCGTGACCTGGCCCCCGAGCGTGGCGGTGGTCGACGAGATATTGGTCTTCGTGGGATTGGCGAGCGTGGGCTCGGTCGCCGCCACGTTGGTGTTGAACGTCGCCACGTCGGAGTAGGCGGTGCCCACGCTGTTGATGGCATAGGCCTTGAAGGAATAGTTCGTGCCCGCGGTGAGGCCCGTGACGAGTTTCGTGAAGGTGCCAGTGCCAGCCGTATCGGCGGGCACTTTCGTCACCCCGGTGCCGCCGATGACCGGATTCGAATTGTCCGTCGAGTTCGCGATCACGATGCCGCGCTCGGTGACGGCAGTACCGCCGTCGCTCGTCACGGTGCCGCCGAGGAGGGCCTCGATGTCGAGGATCGCGGTGGACGTGGGCGACGTGACGGTCGGGATGGTGGTGACGGCGTTGGTCGTGAACGTGATCGAGGTGCTGTATGCCGTGCCCGCGCTGTTGGTGGCGTAGGACTTGACGGTGTATTGCGTGTTCGGCAGGAGCGACGTGACGGGGGCGTTGAACGCCCCGGGGCCGGTGCCGGCGGCCGCCTGCGTCACGCCCGAGCCGCCGATGACCGGGTTGGGGTTCACCGACGTGACGGAGTAGACGAAGCCCCGCGCGGTCACCTGCGCGCCGCCGGCGTCGGTGACGTTGCTCTCGAGCGTGGCGGAATTGTTGGTGACGGACGAGGTGGTCGGCGTCGCGAGCGTGGGCACCACGACGACGACGCTGCCCACCGGGGCGAAGGCGATGCCGCGGAATTCGGTGTTCGCCGACGGTGTCTTCAACGAAGTGACCGTCGCGGTCACGGTTGCGTTGTATCCGGAGGCATCCGTCACGGTCCAAAAGTTGGTCGGCGCGGTGGCGTACAGCGTCACCGTCGTGCCGGAGACCGAGCCCGTGAGGCCCCTCACGGCCGCGGCGGTGATGGAGCCGTTGGTGGTCCACGTGCCCGACACGAGGGAGTATTTCTGGATCGTCCCGGCGTCCAGGGCCAGATAGACCGTGTCAACACCAGGCGAGCCATCGAGGTCGGCAAAGAAGAATTGGTTCGCGTTGCCGGTCGCGGGAAGCCCCGAGAGTTGGGAGGCCGTGGTGGCGGTGGTCGGAAGGCCCGTACCTACCGCGGTCACGCGTGTGTTGCTGCCCGACGCGTTGCTCGCGTAGAGCTGTCCATTGAAAATCCCCACGGAACGCTGGTTCGTCACGGTTGTGCTGACGGTCGTGCCAGCTCCCGCCGCCCCCAGCGCCTGGTAGACGGTGCCCGTGTTCCCGCCCGTGGCCCAGAATTGCGCGCCGTTGTCGCTGGCGGCACTGCGGATGCTGGTCCCGGAAAAGGCGGTCGTGGTCGTGCTCGTGTCGATCGTGCCGTCGGCGGCGACCCGGCCGATCACGCGGTTGATGGGGCTGGCGCCGCCCGTGGATGTGCCGTTCACACTTGCCGTCCCGACCGCCGCGTCGTAGCCGGTGGCGATGATGAAGGAGCCGTCGGTCGACCGGGTGATCATTCCCTCGGTCGTCGAGTTTCCTGCGGCGGTCAAGGTCTGATTCGAGCCGCTGTCGGTCGTCGGCATCGCGATACTCTGCACGAGCGATCCGTTCGTCCCATACTCGTCGAGAAACACCTCGGTTGCGGCGGTGGTAAGCCCGGCCGACCCCGTGCCGACCCGGTAGATCACGAGATTGCCCGGCGTGAATGCGGCAAGCATGTCCCGGTCCTCGAGCCGCTCGAACCGTGCGCGGTCGGCCGCGCGGCGGCGGAGGGTGCGGGTGGCGGCGGCCGCGGCACGGCGGCGCGGATGCCTCTGGCCAAAGGGAGCGGTCAACATGCCTGAACTCCTTCTCGCATGGAGAGAACTCGAAACCGAGAACCTCGGGTCACGCCTCTGACGCACGTCCGCTGGGGGCGTTCGATCTCCGCCGCGGCGGAGATCACTTGGGGCTTCTTATATCCCGGCGACGTCGGATGCGACTAGCACCCACCCTCGCTCCCGGAACCTCGCTCCTCCCCGCCAGACGACATCCGGAGTGTACGGGTGCGTCCGGCCGAGGCCCAGCATCGGGACATGAGTTTTTCGTGAGCGGATCGAGCCGGCCGGGACGTGCACATTTCGCCGGTTTGCGGGACACCCGGAGGAGGACCGCAGGGGTCCGGCATGCTATATATGGTGCAGGTGGGGCTTGGCAGGAGCGACGTCGCCGGGGAATACTTGCATGGCAATGGTCGTTTTGTCGCAGCAGTCGATCGCTCCTCCCGCCGCCGCGTGCCGGCGCCGACTTGGGTTCACCCTGGTTGAACTGCTGGTCGTGATCGCGATCATCGCGGTGCTGATCGGCCTCCTGCTGCCGGCCGTGCAGTCGGCCCGCGAGTCGGCCCGGCGGTCGAGCTGCTCGAATAATTTGAAGCAGTTGTCGCTGGCGATCCTGAACTACGAGAGCGCCCGGAAGCGGATGCCGTGCGGCCTCAACGTGCCCCTCGGAACCGCGTCCGGCCGGCTGTTCCCCACGAGCAACATCATCACCGCCAAGTTGACCGGAGAGGCGCCCGAACCGACCAAGTTCACGAACTTTCTGATCGAGACGATGCCGTTCTCCGACCTGTCGTCGCTCTACGGACGGCTGAACCTCGGCGTGCAGGGAACCGATGCGAACATGGGCCCGGCAACGTCGCCGGGCGCGACGGTGGTGCCGATGTACGTCTGCCCATCGGACTACCAGCCTTCGCTGACGAGCACGTATCAGGGGCGCATGACCGGCATCAACAGCTACTTCGGCAACGCCGGCACGCAGCACTGGGACTGGCTCAACCCCGGGCCGCCATACTCCACGATCTCGGCCGCCAACTGGTTCAACGGCATCTTCCAGATCAACACGACCGTGCGGGCCAAGGACGTGCTCGACGGGCTGTCGAAGACGATCCTGGTGGGCGAGCGGTTTTCCAAGGACGACAAGTTCGCCAACACGACGGGGATCGCCTGCACGACGCTGGAGGACTGCCGGGGCTGGGCGTGGACGGGGGCCCGCTCCGGCCTCGACCTGTTCGCCGGGTCGGCGGTGCCGGTGAACTTCACGATGCCCGTGGCCCAGGACACGAACTTCGGACGTCAGCGGCTCAACGCCTTCGGCAGCGGTCACAGGGGGGGCGCGTCGTTTTCGATGTGCGACGGGAGCGTGCGGTTCCTCACGCTGGAGGGCAGCGACGTGGCCACGCTCGACCTGCTGGCCCGGCTGACGAATCCCAAGGACGGGCGGCCGGTGGACATCCCATGAGCTGCCGGCTGAAGGCGTGCGGCTGGTTGATGCTCGCCGTCTGCCTGCTGACGGGGTGCCGCAGGGCCCCGCCCCTGGTGGCGGCGGGGGGCATGGTGCTGCGCGACGGCAAGCCGCTGCCCACCTGTTCGATCATGCTCGTGCCGACGTTCACCGGCTACGGCAGCGATCTGTTCGCCGCGGCCACGGCGGACGACGCGGGACGCTTCAAGCTCAAGTGCGGCGTGGGCGATGGCGCCTGCGTGGGCACCTACAAGGTGGTGATCAGCGAGGCCCCGGCACCGGCGGACATGAGCCAGTACACCCCCGACACCGAAGCCACCCTGCGGAAGTATTACGCGGGGCTGGCGAATCGGCCGATCCCCGACAAGTTCGGGAATCTCGCGCAGACGCCCGTGGAGCTCGAGATCCAGGCGGGGAAAACGGACTACGAGATCGCGCTGTCGCGTTAGCAGACTGTGGAACAAGTCTGCCGCCGCAGGATGCGGCGACTGCCGACCGTCGAAAACCTCGGCTTTTCGACCGGTCGGCCACGTGGACAAGGGCCAGGGCTGCTTTGTCCACGGACAGTGAGCGGCGGGCGCGGCCCGCAGGCAGTCCCGGCGCGACCGTGGCGGGTGTCCGGGGCGAGTTCACCGTCCCAGCGTGAACATCACGCGCACGACCTCGGCGAGCGCGCGGGCCAGGGGCGAGTCGGTGCCCAGTTCCTGACCCAGCCGCACGAGCACGAGCGCCTGGATGACCGCATTCCATTGCGAAGCCTTCATGTCGCCCTCCGTGACGACGCCTACGGGTTCGCGAAGCCCCGCGCGAACCCCGGGGCAACGATCGGCGGAACCCGTCCCCCGGGCAACCGCCGCGCGTGCGGCCCGACGGACGCCGCAGGTCGGCGATCGGACACATGGCAGGGTAGTCCCGTCGAGGAGGCGGAAACGTCGCGGGCGGTCTCGCCCAACCACCCGGAGTCCCGTCGCTGCCGCTCCGGGCTTGGATGGGGCGTGAGGCGTTGACGTGCAAGCCCCCGGCGGAAGCCGGGGGACTCCGGGCGCGAAGGCCACCCCGCGTGCCATGCGGTTCGACGACGTCCCGCCAACGGCGCATGAAAAGGCCCCGTGGTTCCGAGGAACCACGGGGCCGTAGCGGCTCTAGAAGTGTGGGTCTTGGGGGGGGGAACAGCCGCTGACGAGATCGCACGTGTTCGGTTGGGCCGGGCGCTCGCCCGACCACCGAACTATACAGCGCGACCCGCGGGCGTGTCGAACCTTTTTTGCGGGTTGTGCGGCAGCCTCGCCAGGCCGCCCGTGTCGCCCGGTTTTCCCGGCCATGCGGGCTGCGGCGGCCACACGGCCCCTCCTTCTTGCCGCGCCCGCCCGTCGGATACGCTACCGCCGCCACCATCACGCTGGGGTTGCTCGTGTTGGTGCAGCTGGTGATCGCGGCGATCACGACGGCGCCGTGGCCGATCGTGGCGGAGTG
>JBJTIV010000350.1:0-2242 GCA_046095145.1 Planctomycetaceae bacterium | reverse complement strand
CGCAGCCGGCGCTGTACCGCGTGATCGAGAAGCGGCCGAGCGTGCACGAGAGCTACCTCGACAAGCTGCTCAAGCTCGGCGAGATGACCCGCGACGAGGCCGCCCACATCGTCGAGCAGCAGCAGGCGAAGTTCGCGGCCGACTTGAGCGTCGCCAAGAGCGAGGATTTCGTGCACGCCAACGACATCGGCGGCGTGTGGGCCTTCTACGTCGGCGGCCGCGAGCGCGAGGCGGCGGACGTGGACACCGGCGTGCGCCGGGAGGTGCTGCAGGATCTGCTCGCGCGGCTGGTGGCGCTGCCGGAGGGCTTCCAGCCCCACGCCAAGATCCGCAAGTTCCTCGACGGCCGGCTGCAGATGGCCGCGGGCGCGATCCCGCTCGACTGGTCGGCGGCCGAGGCCCTGGCCTTCGCGACGATCGCCACGCAGGGCCTGCGGGTGCGGCTCACGGGCCAGGACAGCCAGCGGGGCACGTTCAGCCACCGCCACGCGGTGATCCACGACGCGGTGACCGACGAGACGTGGTGCTCGCTCGAGCACCTGGCCCCCGACCAGGCGCCGGTGGAGATCGCCAACAGCCCGCTCTCGGAGGCGGGCGTGCTCGGCTTCGAGTACGGCTACAGCCTCGACTGCCCCGACGGCCTCGTCATGTGGGAGGCCCAGTTCGGCGACTTCGTGAACGCGGCGCAGGTGGTGATCGACCAGTTCATCGTCAGCGCCGAGGACAAGTGGAACCGGCTCTCGGGCCTCGCGATGCTGCTGCCGCACGGCTTCGAGGGGCAGGGGCCGGAGCACTCGAGCGCCCGGCTCGAGCGCTTCCTCTCCCTGTGCGCCAAGGACAACATCCAGGTCGTCCAGCCCACGACGCCGGCGCAGTTCTTCCACCTCCTGCGGCGGCAGGTGCTGCGGGTGTGGCGGAAGCCGCTGGTGGTGATGACGCCCAAGAGCCTGCTGCGGCATCCCGGCTGCGTCTCCACGCTCGACGATCTCGCCACCGGCACCTTCCAGCGCGTGATCCCGGACGGCTCGGGCGTGCCGCCCCGCGACGTCCGCCGGATCCTGCTCTGCACCGGGAAGGTGGCCTTCGAGCTCGAGAAGCGGCGGCAGGAGCTCGGCCGCCGCGACGTGGCGATCGTGCGCGTCGAGCAGCTTTACCCGCTGCCGCGGACGGCGCTCGAGGAGGCCTTGGCGGGATACGCCGCCGGCACGCCGGCCGTGTGGGTCCAGGACGAGCCCGAGAACATGGGCGCGTGGCGGTTCCTGCGGATCCACTTCGGCGACAAGCTCCTCGACCGGTTCCCGTTCTCGGGCATGTGCCGGCAGAGCGCCGCCAGCCCCGCGACGGGTTCCAAGAAGAGCCACGACCTCGAGCAGAATGAACTCCTGTCGGCGTCGTTCACTGTGTGAACGCCGCGGCCTCCCGCAATCCCCATCCCCGAGCCCCACGTCATGGCACTCGAACTGAAGGTTCCCGCGGTCGGCGAGTCGATCACCGAGGTGATGGTCGGCACCTGGAAGAAGCGGGAGGGCGACGCCGTCGCGATCGACGAGAGCATCGTCGAGATCGAGAGCGACAAGGCCACGGTCGAGCTGCCCGCTCCCGCCGCGGGCGTGATCGCGAAGATCCTCAAGGGCAGCGGCGAGAAGGCCGTGGTGGGCGAGGTGATCGGCTACATGGAGCCAGCGGCCGCGGGTGCCGTCCCGACCGCCAAGCCGGCGCCGGCCGCCCCCGCGACTCACTCCTCCGCCCCCGCCGGCGCGGCCCGCGTCATGCCCGCGGCCGCGCGGGTGCTCGGGGAGGCCGGCGTCTCGGCGGCGGCCGTGTCCGGCACCGGTCCCGGCGGCCGCGTCACGAAGTCCGACGCCGTGCAGGCCGCGGCGCGGCCGGCACCGGTCGTCGCGGCCCCCGCGCCGGTCGCCAGGGTGTCCGTGCCGGCGCCGGCCCCGCTGGTGCCCGCGGGTCCGCGGGGTGCACGGGAGGAGCGGGCCGTGCTCATCACCCCGATCCGCCGGCGGATCGCGGAGCGACTCGTCGAGGCCCAGCATCAGGCCGCGCTGCTCACGACGTTCAACGAGGTCGACATGAGCGCCGTGGTGGCGCTGCGGGCGAAGTTCAAGGACGTGTTCCTGGAGCGCTACGGCGTGAAGCTGGGCTTCATGTCGTTCTTCGTGCGGGCGGTCGTCGAGGCCCTGCGGGCGGTGCCGCAGGTGAACGCCGAGTATCGCGATCCCCACATCGTCTA
>JBJTIV010000349.1:0-7671 GCA_046095145.1 Planctomycetaceae bacterium | reverse complement strand
GGCGCAGCGAGCGTCCGGCGTGAGGGTGTGGGCAGCCCCGAGCCGGTTGGGCGAGTGGCCTCGGCGCGAGAGTGTTCAGCGGCCCGCGGGGGCGGTGCCGGCGGGGGCGGCGCGGTGTTCGGGGGGCGGGCAGGGGGAGGGGCCGGCCTGCTCGAGGGCGGCGAGGAGCTGCGATTCGGTGATCGCGTCGCGGAGCACGATCGGGTCGCGCGGCGGGTCGCCGGGCTTCGTGCCCGGGAAGATCACCAGAACGGGATCGAGCGGCTCCCCATGCCGGCCAGAAAGCGGTCGATCTCGGGCGAGCGGTCGGTGAAGTCGGCGAGGATCGGCACCACGCGGTTCCTGCGGATCGTCGCGGCGACCTTGTCGGTCTCGATCGCCGTGGCGATGTTCGTCTTGCAGGTCGGGCACCAGTCGGCCGTGAAGTCGACGAGCACCGTCGAGCCTTCCGCGCGGTGGGCGGCCAGTCGCGCGGCCGTGAAGGGCTGCTGCCAGTCGATGAGCGGGCCGCCCGGGCCGAGGTGGGGCCCGAGCCAGAGGAACCCGAAGGTGCCCACGGCCGTGGCCAGCGCGGCGGCCTGCACCCAGCGGCCGAAGCCGACGACGCCCTGCCGCTCCTGGAGCCGGCCCACCCACCAGCAGCCCATCCAGATGCCGATGAGCATCACGAACGTGGGCACGAACCAGGCCGGTTGCTGCCGCAGCATGTAGAAGAGATAGGCCACCGTGCCGAGCATCACGAAGCCGAGCAGTTCCTTGAACGTGGCCATCCACGGACCCGGTCGCGGGAGGAACCGCACCAGGCCGGGGAACAGGCCGACCAGGATGTAGGGCAGGGCCATGCCGGTGGCGATCGAACCGAACACGGCGTAGGTGGCGGCCGTGGGCTGCCCGAGCGTGAAGCCGAAGACGGGCCCGAGGAAGGGGCCGCTGCAGGGCGTGGCCAACAGGGTGCCCAGCACGCCCTTGAGGAACGAGCCCAGCGGCCCCTCCGTGGTCTGCACGTGCCCCGCCTGCTCGCCGATGAAGCCGGGGATCGGGATCTCCCACACGCCCAGGAAGGACAGCGCGAAGGCGAACACGATGCCCAGCATCGCGATGCGGAACGACACGAACTGGAACTGCTGCCCCCAGCCGAGGTTCGTGCTCGCCAGGCCGATGTTGGCCGCCACGCTCGCCGTGGCCAGCGCGAAGAACACCGCGTAGACCCCGGCGCAGTACCAGAGGTTCATCTCGAACACTTCGCGGCGGGCCCGGCCCGACTGCTGGGCGAACGACATCAGCTTGAGCCCCAGCACGGGCAGCACGCACGGCATCAGGTTGAGGATCAGGCCGCCGAGCAGGCCGAAGAGCAGGGCCGTGGGCAGCGTGAGCCGCTCGGCCGTCGGTGCCGCCAGGGCGGTGACCCGGCCCGCGGCTGGCGCGGGCGCGGGACCGGGGACGGCCGGCGGCGCGACAGCGTTGGCGGCGGCCAGCGGCAGCGGCGCGCGGGCGGCCTCCGCATACCGGGCGTCGGCGAACTCGAGCGCGTCGGCCCCGCGTGAGGTGATCCGCACGCCGGCGGGCGGGTCGCAGGTGCTGTCGCTGCACGTCTGCAGGCCGACGATCACGTCGACGGGGCCGGCGGCGGCGAGATCGAGTTCGAGTTTCACCGGACCTTCGACCGCGCCCGACGCCTCGAGCGGCGATCCGGCGGCCAGCGGGGCGGCGATCGCGGTCACCCGGCTCACGCGCGCCGCGTCCGGCGCGGCGGCCACGATGGTCGGCTTGCCCTGGCCGACCGCGGTCTTCGCGGTGTCGGCCGGACGGTAGACGTGCCAGTGGTCCTCGGGCTCGATCTCGACGACGAGCCGCCGCGACCCGTCGGCCTGCGGCTCGCGGAAGAAGGCCCGCAGCGCGGCGTGAACCCGTTCCGGCCGGAACGACACGGCCGCCGCAGGGGGACTCGCCGCGCCACCCGCGGGACCCGCAGCGTCGGGAGCCGCCGCGGTGAACGGGAACGTGTCGGGCGGCGTGCAGGCGTTCTGCTGGCAGAGCTGGAGCGACACGGTGCCGCGGACCTCGCCCGCGCCGGGCTCGAGCGGCGCCCGCCAGGTCACCCGGCCGGCGTGCTCCTCGAGCACCAGGCCCTTCCACGCCGGCACGCCGTCCACCTCGTGTCGCAGGGGCTCCGCGTCGGGGGCGAAGGAGCCGGCCAGCCGTCGCGGCGAGTCGGCGTCGAGCGTGATCACCGTCGCCAGGGGCCCGCCCGGCGGCTGCGTGATCGAGTAGAGGTGCCAGCCCTCTTCCAGGGTGGCGGTGACGGCCAGCACATCCGGTCGGCCACCGGCCCCGGGCTCGACGACCGCCGTGATCGCCACGGGCTTGCCCAGGCCGGCGGCGGCACCGCCAAACGGGTCGAAGCCCGCCCTGTCGGGTTGGTCGGCGCGGCAAAGAATGCCGGTCGCGCAAGCCAGGGCGACCAGGATTCCCGCCCGCGGCGCGGCAAAACGTGAACGACGATCCATCTCGGCGTGCTTGGTCGAGGCCGCTGCCCGGGCGCGATCCGTCGGGCGACCCGAGTCCCTGGGTGTTGTCGACGCTCGAAGTCTACAAACTGCAATTTCCGCGGGTCAAACGCGGAACTCCGGCCGCTCGGCGAGCCAGGCCAGCGCCGCCGGCAATTCGTCGAGCAGGGCGTCGATGCGGGCGAGCACGGCCGCGGCCGCTGGGAACGTCCGACGCTCCTCGCACGTCCACCGAAACCAATTGTCGAGGCCGCAGACGACTCCCGAGGCGTGGAGGAAGGACGCGAGCCGCCGATCACCGGGCGTGAGCGGCCGCACCGTCGCGTACGCGGCGACGGCCTCGGGCCACGCCGCCACGGGTTCGCCCGCCTGCGCGCCGCGGCGCCAGGTTCCCAGGAGCCGCGCGACGTCGGTCGCGGGCGTGTCGACCGCCGCGGCGTGAACGTCCACGATGCCCGTGACGTCGGCCGCCGCGGGCGCTGCGAACAGGACGTGCGCCGACCACACGTCGCGGAGCACGGCCTGCAGCGGCACGGCCTCGGCGCGGGCCGCGACGACGGCCGCGACGGCCCGCCTGCCACCGCAGGCGTCGAAGTCAACGCAGGCCCGTTCCCACCGCGCCACGAGGTCCGCCGGCGCCCCACCGGCGATCGCCGCACGGCGGTCCCGCCAGGGCCGCTCCTGCAACGCTTCGGCCTGGGCGCGCCTGCGGGCCACGCCGGGGGCCGGCCCGACACCCGGCGGTGACTCGGGCCATGTGGCGGCAGCGGCGTGGATGCGCGCGAGCACGGTGAGCGCCGCGGCGGCCTGCGGGCCGCTCGGGGCGGCGACCGGCTCGCCGGCCACGACGGGCACCAGTTCCCAGACGACCCCGCCGGCGTCGGCCAGCGTGCCGCCGGCTGCCGTCTTCACCGGCCGCGGCACCTCCGTGACTCCCGCGCTGTGAAGATGACCGACGAGCGCGTGCACCCACGCCGCGCGGCCGAGCGGCGTGCCGGGGGCGAAGGGCTTGAGGACGTGCCAGGCCGCGCCGCCCCGCGGCCGTACGCGGAGGAGCGGCGCACCCGAGAAGCCGGAGCCGACCGGCGGACCGAACTCGAGCGCCGCGGCGCCGAACCAGGCCGCGCACGCCGCCCGCGCGACTGCGGACGGCGCGGGAGCCGGCGACGAGTGGTCCATGCGACGCGACGACGAGGCGGGCGGCTGGAGGCGACGAGGCGGCGATGCTACGCTGCGTTCTCGGCCGCAGGGAAGCGGCCTTTCGCCTGGGACGACCGCGGCCGCCCCGATGCCCGACGCCGACCGCATCCTGCTCGTGTCCCCGGACCTGATGGTCTCGAGCCGGGTCGCCGGCCTGGCCGCACAGTGCGGCGCGGCAGCCGACACGATCCGCGACCTGGATGCCGCGCCGCCCGCCGCGGCCTATCGGCTCGTGATCCTCGACCTCCACGGCCTGCCGGGCGACGCGGGCGGGCTCGTGACGCGGGCGCGGGAGCGGCTGGGCGGGCTCGGCCCGCGGCCGGGGGTCGCCCCCGCGGTGATCGCCTGCGGGCCCCACGTGGCGGTCGATCGTCTCGAGGCGGCCCGGGCGGCCGGCGCCGACCAGGTCGTCAGCCGCGGCGAACTGCTCGGCGGGTTCGCGGCGGTCGTGGGCCGCCAGGGTCCCTGACGATCAGGCCGCGGCCTCGCCCGGCTCGTCGATCACCACCTCGTCGAGCTCCGTGCCGTCGACGTCGCGCCGCAGCACGAGGTAGGCCGCGGTGGCGATCGACCAGAAGTAGCCCCAGCCGAACGACGACAGGAGCCACTCCAGGCCGCGGGTCCAGAACCCGATCGCGCGCACGCCCCAGGCCCCGGCGGCCGGACCGGCCTTCGTCAGGCCCTCGAGCACCTCGGCCGTCCGCTCGTGTCCCATGCCGAAACTGGCCGCCCACATCGCGAACGTGCCGGTGAGGTCGGCGAACACACCCGCCGCGGCCAACGCCGGCAGCGCCACCACGAGCGCCACGGCGGAGTAGAAGGCGTAGTGCAGCGGCCGCTGGTAGAGGTAGGAAAACGCGGTCGAGATGGCCTGGAAGCTGTCGCCACGCTCCACCCCGACCGCGGCCACCATCAGCGGCCACCCCGCCACCAGGCCGACGGCGAGGATCGCCAGGATGACGGCGCCGAGCAGCACCAGCGGCCAGACGGCACCGGCGGCCGCCAGGCCCCAGCCGGTCCGCATGACCAGGCCGAGGATGGCGCCCGGGATGCTCAGGGCGGCGATGCCCGCGAGCACGAACAGCACCGAGTTGAAGGCGCTCGTCCACTTGCGGGATCCGAACAACGTGGCGCCCACCACGCCGGGCGCATCCTCGCCCACGAGCTTGAGGGCCACGTGCCTGGTGATCGCCGTGCCGAAGATCGACCACACGAGCACGAACCAGCCGATGCGGGCAAGCGCGCCGCCCACCTGTCGCAGGGAGGCCGAGGGCCGGAAGGGCACGGTCACCAGGCGGGCCACGTCGGCCGCGACGGGCGGCAGGCGGTCGACGAGCCCTACCAGCCAGGGCACCGCCCGGCGGCTCGGCAGGAGCGCGTCGCCGGCGCCGGCGGACCCGGCGGGCAGCGTGAGCGCGAGGTCGTCCCCCTTGGCGGCCGCGATGGCGTCGGCCGCCGGGTCGACGCCGGCCAGGCCGAGCTGGTCGGCCGCCGACCAGCCGCCCCAGGTGGCCAGCGCTCCCAGCGCCGCCAGCAGGATCACCGTCGGCGAAAACGCCGCGCCCGCGGCGCGAAACAGGAGCCACCACGGCAGGGCCTCGGCCCAGCGCACCTCGTGGACCACCGTGCCGCCAGGATCCTGATCGGTCGCCATGCCTCACCTCCGGAACCAGCCCGCATCGCGCCCGGACGGACGCCGGGGTTCGCGGGCGGCCGGGGAGTATACGGCGGGCGAGACGAACCGGGGCACCGCGGCCTCACGCCGCGTCGGGATCACCGTCGACCAACGCGTCGGCGTCGTCCTCGGGCCGGCGTGCGACCGGCACCGCGTAACCCTCGTCGAGCCAGCGGCCCAGGTCGATGAGCCGGCAGCGGTCGCTGCAGAAGGGCACCGTCGGCGTCGTCTCCAGGCTCACGGCCGCGTCGCACACGGGGCACTTGGGCATCGTCAGTCCTTCGCCTTCGCGGCCGGGCCCGAGTCGCCCTTCGCGCCACCACCGTCGGCCTTCGTGCCGGAGCCGGATTCCTTCTTCCCGCTCCCGGAGTCGGCCGCGGCGCCCTTCTTGTAGGACTCGCTGCGGTAGTCGGTCTTGTAGAAGCCCGAGCCCTTGAAGACGATCGCGCCGCCGGCGCCGATGAGCCGCCGCAGCTTGGGCTTCTTGCACTTCGGGCAGGTCTTCTTCACGCTGTCGGTCATCGACTGGAACAGCTCGAAGGCGTGGCCGCAGCCGTCGCAGACGTAGTCGTAGGTGGGCATCCCTCACGCTCCCTTCGCCACGATCACCTGGGCCGGACGGACGACGCGGTCGTGGAGCTTGTAGCCCCGGCTGGCCGTGGCCACGATCGTGCCCGGCGGCGTTCCCGGCACCGGCTGCTCGAGGATCGCGTCGTGCACCGTGGGATCGAACGGGGAGCCGTCGGTGACGATCGTGGTGCAGCCGTGCGACTCGAGCAGCTTCTCGATCTGCTGGGCGGTCATGCGGAAGCCCGACCGCAGGCTCTCCACGTCGGCGGCCTTGTCGGCCGCCTCGATCGCCCGCAGCACGTTGTCGAGCACCGGCAGGATGTCGCGGAGCAGGTCGAGCTCGCGGTACTTCTGCGCCTCCTCGTATTCGCGTCGCGACCGCTTGCGGAAATTCTCCAGCTCCGCCTGCATCCGCAGGAGCCGGTCGTGCGCCTCACGGACCTGCTCGTCGGCCGACGCCGTCGCGGCCTCCTCGACCGGCGCCTGCGGCGCCTCCTCGTGCTCGTGCGCGGTCATGATGCCTCGCGACTCTCGTGGTGATCCTGATCCGGGCCATTCTCGCGCCCCTGGAAGTATTCGGCCAGCCGGCCCAGGAAGCTCGACCGCCGGGGGCTCACGGCGGCGTGCTCCTCCGCGGCGAGCTCCCGCAGCAGGCTCTCGGCCTTCGGGGACAGGACCTTGGGCACCTCGACGTGGACGTGCACGTGGAGGTCGCCCAGGCCGCGGCCCCGGACCTCCGGCATGCCCAGGCCGCGCACGCGGATCACGTCGCCGGACTGCGTGCCCCGCGCGATCTGCAGCGGCTTCGGTCCGTCGAGCGTGGGCACGTCGACCGTGGCGCCCAGCGCCGCCTGCGTGAACGTGATCGGCACCTCGCAGTGGAGGTCGCGGCCCTCGCGGGTGAGGAACTCGTGGTCCTCGATCTCGATGATCACGTAGCAGTCGCCGGGCGGGCCGCCGTGGACGCCCGGCTCGCCCTCGCCGGCCAGTCGCACGCGGACGTCGGAGTCGACGCCGGCGGGAATGTTGACCCGCCGCTCCACCTGCTCCTCCGTGACGCCGTCGCCGGCGCAGGTGGGGCACTTCTCGCGGATCACGCTCCCCGCCCCGCGGCAGGCCGGGCAGGTGGTCTGCATGCGGAACACGCCGGCCTGCTGGATCACCTGGCCCTGGCCGCCGCAGTAGTCGCAGGGCTGCGGCGTGGTGCCGGGCTTGGCCCCGCTGCCGTCGCAGGTCGCGCAGGGCTCGTGGCGGGCGAAGGCCACCGCCTTGGTCGCCGCGCGGGCCTTCGAGGTGCTGTCGGACGGCGACCTGCGGGCCCGCTACGACCGCTTCGGCCACGCGGGCCTCCAGGGCGGACGCGCCCACGACTGCAGCGACATCAACGACATCTTCGAGGCCTTCGGCGACCTGTTCGGCGGGGGCGTGTTCGGTGGTGCGTTCGGAGGCCGCCGCGGCAACAGGCCCCGCAAGGGCCGCGACGTCATCTGCCAGGTGGCGCTCACGCTGCACCAGGCGGCACGGGGGGTCGCCAAGACCGTGGCCTTCGCGCGGCACGAGCCCTGCGCCACCTGCGAGGGCTCGGGCGCGAAGCCCGGCTCGAAGCCCCAGCCCTGCGACTACTGCGGCGGCCAGGGGCAGGTCATCCAGCAGGCGGGCGTGTTCCGCATGCAGACCACCTGCCCGGCCTGCCGCGGCGCCGGCAGCGTGATCCGCGAG
>JBJTIV010000348.1:0-6119 GCA_046095145.1 Planctomycetaceae bacterium | reverse complement strand
CGATGTCGGCGTTGTTGATGAGCAGGGTCATGGTGTGATTGCCCTCACGGTTCGTGTAGTGTAGTCGAGCGTGGAGGTGATCCGGAGGTGGCGGTGCGGCTCGGGGCAGCGCAACCCGCGGAAGAATCGTTGCCGTATTGGGGCAGATTCAGGGAGGGGCTACCCATGCCCTCGAGCCGGCGTAGGTGGCCAGCGCAGCCCGGAGGGCGAAAGCGCAGGCACCTCCGAGTGAGCGAAGGGCAGGGATGCCCGCAGCGAACGTCCGGGCGAGACGGTACGGGCAACCCCGACCCACCTTAAACCCTGTCACTCACAGCCCTACCGGTCGGCCCAGATCGTGCCCTCGCCCATGCTGAACCAGCGGGTCGTCGTCACCTTCTGCTGCGTGTAGAAGGCCACGCTCTCGCGGCCCTGGAGGTGAAGGTCGCCGAAGAAGGAGGCGTGCCAGCCGCTGAACGGGAAGAAGGCCATCGGGGCCGGCACGCCGATGTTGATTCCCACCATGCCCGCCTGCACGCGGTGGCGGAACTCGCGGGCCGCCTTGCCGCTGCGGGTGAAGATCGCGGCGCCGTTGCCGTAGGGTGAGGCGTTGGCCAGTTCGATCGCGGCGTCGAGGTCGTCCATGCGGACGACGTTGAGCACCGGACCGAAGACCTCCTCCCGCATCGTCACCATGCCTGGACGCACGTGGTCGAGCACGGTCGGGCCGACGAAGAAGCCGCCCGGGGCAGAGGCCACCCGGGTCGTGCGGCCGTCGGTGAGCGGCTTCGCGCCTGCGTCCGCCGCCTGCGTGATCAGTTCGCAGACGCGGGCCCTGTGCTCGGGCGTGATCACGGCGCCCATCTGGGCGTCGGGGTCACGGTCGGTGGGGCCGACCTTGATCTTCGAGACCACTTCCACGAGTTGCGGCAGGACCGTGTCGGCGGCGCGGCCGATCGCGATCGCCGTCGAGCCGGCCATGCAGCGTTCGCCCGCGCAGCCGAAGGCCGCCTCGAAGATGCCGGTGGCCGTGGGTGAGACGTCGGCGTCGGGCATGACGAGCACGAAGTTCTTGGCACCGCCGGCGGCCTGCACCCGTTTTCCATTCTTCGTGCCCCGCTCGTGGACGTATTTCGCGATCGGCGTCGAGCCGACGAACGACACGGCCTTGATGAGCGGGTGGTCGAGGATCGCGTCCACGGCCTCGCGGCCGCCGTGCACGACGTTGAGCACGCCGGCCGGCAGGCCGGCCTGCATTGCGAGTTCGGCGATGCGGATCGTCGTCAGCGGCACCTTCTCGCTCGGCTTGAGCACGAACGTGTTGCCGCAGGCGATCGCGAGCGGCCACATCCAGAGGGGCACCATCGCCGGGAAGTTGAAAGGCGTAATGCCCGCCACGACGCCGAGCGGCTGGCGGATCGAGTCGCAGTCGATGCCGCGGGCCACGTTCTCGGCCGACTCGCCCATGAGCAGGCTCGGGGCCCCGCAGGCGAACTCGATGTTCTCGAGTCCCCGGCGGACGTCGCCGCGGGCCTCGGCGAGCGTCTTGCCGTGTTCGGTGGTGACGCTGCGGGCGAGCTCGTCGAAGTGGTCCTCGAGCAGCACCTTGAGCCGGAACAGGATCCGGGCCCGCTCGACCGGCGGCGTCTCCATCCAGGCGGGAAATGCCTTGGCAGCGGCCTGCACCGCCTGGTCGACCACGCCCGCGCCACACAGCGGCGTCTCGGCGATCACCTCGCCGACCGACGGGTTGTGGACCGGCGTGGTGGGGACGCCGGACACGGTGGTCCATTCGCCGCCGATGAACAGGGGACAGGGTCGCAGGGCCATGGTTGCACCGGAAGAGGGTGAATCACGCGGAGCTCCCCAGTGTATCGCCCGGGGCCGTCGTCAGCCCGTGACGACCGCGGCGGCCAGGTAGAGCAGGGCGGCCAGCAGCATGGTGGCCGGCAGCGTGAGGATCCAGGCCAGCGCGATCCCGCGGGCGGTGCCCCCCTGGATGCCGGAGCGGCCGGCCCACATCGTGCCGGCGATGCCGCTCGAGAGCACGTGCGTCGTGCTCACCGGCATCCCGAAGCCGTCGGCCAGGCCGATCGTGCCGGCGGCGACGGCCTCGGCGACCGCGCCCTGTGCGTAGGTGAGGTGCGCCTTGCCGATCTTCTCGCCCACGGTGACGACGATCCGCTGCCAGCCCACCATCGTGCCCAGTCCCAGGCACAGGGCCACGCCCCAGGTCACCCAGCCCGGCACGTACTCCACCGGCCGCGACACCCGGCGCACGAGCGCCGAGAGCACCTTGCGACGATCCTCGCCGAGCTGGTCGCCGAAGCGGCGCACGAGCGTGCGGACCGACGTGCCGAGTTCGACGAGCTGCGTCCGCAGCGCCCAGCGGGAGTCGCCGACGAGGTCGCGGAAGTCGGTGCGGCCGTCGAGCGCGGCGCCGACGGCCCGGGCCAGCGGCAGCGGGTCGAGCGTGGCGAGCACGGGATCGCGGCCCTCGAGGCGATCGACAACGTCGTGGGCGAGCCCGTATTCCATCGACGCGTCCGCGGCGAAGGCCGACGACCGGGGCCGCCGCTCCTCGCGCACCCTGGCCAAGTGCTCGTCGCGCTGGGCGGCGATGAGCGCCGCGAGCTGCGGCTCCTGGAGCTCGGCTTCGAGCGCCCGGGCGGCGGCCGCCGCCGCGACGATCTCCCCGCTGCCGGCCCGCAGGTTGACCGCGTAGGTGGCCGGCACGGTGCCGATGAGCACGAGCATGATCAGGCCCATGCCCTTCTGGCCGTCGTTGGAGCCGTGGGCGAAGCTCACGCCGGTGCAGGTGCCGACGAGCAGGAGCCGCACCCACCAGGGCGGCGGCGTGTCGCCCTCGGGCGCCGCGTAGAGCCGGGGCGAGCGGACGAGGGCGCGGCACAGGAGGAGCAGCCCGGCCGCGAGGCCGAAGCCGACGAGCGGCGAGAGCACCAAGGCCATCATGACCTCGGCCACCTTGTGCCAGTTGAGGCCGCGGAAGGGCGAGCCCTGCTCGAGCCAGGCGTTCATCATCCCCACGCCCATGATGGATCCGACGAGGGCGTGGGAGCTGGAGGCGGGCAGGCCGCGGTACCAGGTGGCGAAGTTCCAGGTGATCGCCGCGATGAGGAGGGCGAACACCATCGCCAGGCCGCGGGCGGTGTGGATGTTGACCAGCAGGTCCACCGGCAGCAGGTGGACGATGCTGAAGGCCACGGCGATGCCGCCGGCGTGCACGCCGATGAAGTTCCAGATGCCCGACCAGACCACGGCCGGCGTTGGCTTCAGGCTCTTCGTGTAGATGACGGTGGCGACGGCGTTGGCGGTGTCGTGGAAGCCGTTGATCACCTCGAATCCAAAGGCGATCGCGAGGGCGCCCACGAGCAGGGCGACCTGACCGGGCCCGAGCGCGGCGAGTCCGTCGAGCAGGTCCATCGGGGGCGTCTCTCCCGCCCCGCCGCGGCGGCCTCCGCGCGGCGAAACGAACGCCCGCAAGGTAGGGCAGGGGGTAACGGGCCACAAGCCACAGGGCTGCCGCCCGCGCCGGAGCGAGAGCCGGCTGCCCCGGCGGTCTGGCGGTGCCTGAGGATCAGGGATGCGCCGGGATCGGCTGCATCGTGCCGGCCGCGAGCCGTGCCTGGTACTGCTCCCAGGTCATCGCGGGCTGCCCCGACTCGACCGGCGTCATCGTGATGCAGCCGTCCACCGGGCAGACGATCGAGCAGAGGTTGCAGCCCACGCAGTCGGCCTCGCGGACCAGCGGCACCGGCTTGCCCGGCACGCGGCCGGGACCCAGGCCGTAGGGCGTGGAGTCGACGAGGTCGATGCACTGGTGGGCGCCGTCCTCGCAGGCGATGTAGCAGAGGTTGCAGCCGATGCACTTCTCGTGGTCGATGCGGGCCACCCGCCGGTAGTTGAGGTCGAGCGTCTTCCAGTCGCCCACGTGGTCCACGGCCCGGCCGCGGAGGTCGGCGAGGCTCCGCATGCCCTTGGAGTCGAGGTAGTCGGAGAGGCCGTCGGCCATGTCCTCCACGATCCGGAAGCCGTAGTGCATGATCGCGGTGCAGACCTGCAGGGTGCCGGCGCCCAGGGCGACGAATTCCGCGGCGTCGCGCCAGGTGCCGATGCCCCCGATGCCGGAGATCGGCAGGTTCACCTCGGGGTCGGCGGCGCAGGCGTGGAGCATGTTGAGCGCGATCGGCTTCACGGCCGGGCCGCAGTAGCCGCCGTGGGAACTGCGGCCGGCCACGAAGGGCTCGGGCACGAGCGTGTCGAGGTTGACGTTCGTGATGCTGTTGATCGTGTTGATGAGCGAGATCGCGTCGGCCCCGGCACGCTTCGCGGCGCGGGCGGCGTAGACCACGTTGGTGATGTTGGGCGTGAGCTTCACGATCACGGGGATCGTGGCGGCCTCCATCACCCAGCCCACGATCGTTTCGGCCACGTCGGGGTTCTGGCCCACCGCCGAGCCCATGCCCCGCTCGCACATGCCGTGGGGACAGCCGAAGTTGAGCTCGATGCCGTCGGCCCCCGAGTCGGCGCTCCGCTTCACGAACTCGTGCCAGCGCTCGCGGGTGTCGACCATCAGCGAGGCGATCACGGCGTGGTGCGGCCAGCGCCGCTTGACCGCGGCGATCTCCCGGAAATTCGTCTCCGGCGAGCGGTCGCTGATGAGCTCGATGTTGTTGAAGCCCACCATCCGCAGGCCGCCGAGGTTCAGCGCCGAGTAGCGCGAGGCCACGTTCACGATCGGGTCGCCGATGGTCTTCCAGACCACGCCTCCCCAGCCGGCCTCGAAGGCGCGGTGGGCCTGGTGCTCGGTGTTGGAGGGGGGGCCGCTGGCCACCCAGAAGGGATTCGGGCTCTTGATCCCGGCGAAGTCGACGGACAGGTCGGCCATGGCGTCGTGTCAGCCCCGCTGGAGGGCCGCCTCCAATTCGTGCACGCGGATCGGACGGTCGAAGCCGGAGCCCACGGCGGCGCCCGCCACGCCGAGCCGCGACGGCTGCACCGGGCCGCTGACCGCGTCGCCGCCGAGCAGCTGGTGGATCCCGCGGGCCGCCTTCTTGCCCTCGGCGACGGCGTTGACGACCTCGCGGCCGCCGCTCGTGCAGTCGCCGCCGGCGAACACCCGCGGCAGGCTCGTGCGCATCGTGGCGGGGTCGTGCTCCACCCGACCCCGGGCGTCGAGCTTCAGCCCGGGAAACAGCCGCTCGAGCAGCGACGCCTGCTTCTCCTGGCCGACCGCCTTGAGCACGAGGTCGAAGGGCTCGTTCCACTCGCTGCCGGCCACGGTGACGGCCCGGCCGTCGCGGACCTCGGTGCGGGCCAGCCGCAGGCCCGTGACGTGGCCGCCCGCGCCGAGCACCTCCACGGGCGCCGCGTGGAACAGGAAGCCGGCGCCGTCGGTCTTGGCGAGTTCGTATTCGAAGTCGTAGGCCGACATGTCGTCCGGACCGCGACGGTAGATCACGGTCGCCTTCTCGGCCCCCAGCCGCAGGGCCTGGGTGACCGCGTCGATGGCCGTGTTGCCGCAGCCCAGCACCGCCACGCGGCGGCCCACCGGCACCTCGGCCAGCGGCCGCGTGTGGATCCACTCGATGAAGGCCAGCGCGTCGACCACCTCGGGCAGGTCCTCGCCGGGAATGCCGAGGCGGTTGGCGCCGCCGAGGCCGATGCCGACGAAGATCGCGTCGGACTCGCGCTCGAGGTCGGCCACCGACACGTCGCGGCCCACCTCCACGCCCGTGCGGAACTCCACGCCCAGGCCCTCGATCAGGCGGACCTCGTCGAGGCTCACCTCGGGGGGCATCTTGTAGTAGGCGATGCCGTACGTGTTGAGGCCGCCGCCCGCGGGCTTCCGGTCGTAGACCGTGACGGCGTAGCCCAGCCGGGCGAGCTCGGCCGCGCAGCCGAGGCCGGCCGGCCCCGCGCCGATCACGGCCACCCGCCTGCCGTTCTTGACCCGTGGTGGATTCAGCACCCGGATGCCGCGGGCCGCCACGTGGTCGGTGGCGTGCCGCTGCAGCCGGCCGATCTGGATCGGATCCTTCTCGAGGTCGAGCATCACGCAGGCGCCCTCGCAGAGCACCTGCGTGGGACAGACCCGGGCGCAGCTGGCCCCGAGCACG
>JBJTIV010000347.1:0-26303 GCA_046095145.1 Planctomycetaceae bacterium | reverse complement strand
GTGGCGGTGCTGCCCAACTGTCTCGACGAGACACTCAGCGGCCTTGCCGATGCCGCCCGACCGGCGCCTAGGCCCTCGGCCGCGGACGGGCGGCCCAGGTTCGGCTTCGCCAGCGGCACACCCACTCACGGACGCGACTTCGCGGTCGTCGCCACGGCGCTCGCCCGCCTCTTCGACCGCCGGCCGGAACCGCTGCTCGTCGTCGTCGGTGCCCTCGACCTCGCCGCCTACCCCGAGTTGACGCGTCACGCCGCTCGCATCGAGGCCCGGCCCGCCGTGCCGCTGCGCGACCTGTTCCGCGAGGTGGCGAGGTTCGACGTCAATCTGGCGCCACTGGAGCTGGGCAACCCGTTCTGCGAGGCGAAGAGCGCGGTCCGCTGCCTGGCCGCCTCCGCCGTGGCCGTGCCCACCGTCGCCACCCCCACGGTGCCCGCGTGCGATGCCATCCTGCCGGGTGCGACGGGCCTGCTCGCCGCCGATGCCGCCAGCTGGGAGGCAGCGATCGAGCGGTTGCTGGACGATCCGGCCGGTCGCGTTGGCATGGGCGAGGCGGCCCGCATCCACGCCCGGGCCCGCTTCGGCCCGGAGACGTACGCCGAACTCGCGGACTCCACGTTCGCCGCGCTGCTCGAAGCCCCGGTGGCGTCTCGCGGCGGGATCTGACGAGCCTCGACGAGGTGCGCCGCGTCCGCCGGCGGACTCTTCGGAATCAGCGCGTCGCCACGGCGGGTGCCGCGGGAGAGACCATGCCGAGGTCACGAAGGATCCGCCGTATGGCCTCGAAGTCCTGGCGGACGGTCAGCGCCGCAGGAGGGATCGCGGCACGGGGCAACGGACCATCGGCAGGTTCGCTCGGCTCGAAGCCGCGGAAGCAGTCGTGGAACCGGGCCGGGTAGCCGGCGGCGGCAGCGCAGATCTCGAACTGGCCGAGGTGCGCGGGGAACCTGGCGAAGTGCACCAGGTCCGCGGTGCGGCGACCCGCCAGGAGCGCGGTATGAAACGCCGTGCCCGTGAAGCCGGCCACCACCAGCGCCTCGTCGAAGGCCTTCACCTGCTCCGCCAGCGTCAGCGTCTGGAGGTGAATCACCTCGAACCCGACTGCCGCGAGCGACGCCTCGAACTCCCGCTCACCGATGATCCGCCCCGTCGGCAGCGTCGACCGGGACAGCCAGAGATTGCGGGACGGCGGCCCCGCGACCATACGAGCGTCCGCGGCGATCCGGCCGCCGATCACCGCCAGGGCCGCAGCCTGCGCAGTGGAGAAGCGCTCACCGATGACGCTTCCCGCCTCGGGCACGATGAGTTCGTCGAACACGGTCGGTGCCGTGATGAAGTGCACTCGTGTCGGCGAGCCGAGCAACGCGGTGACCAATTCCCGCTGCCACGGGAGCATCGTCACGGGAACCGCTCCGGTGGGATCGCGGGCGGGACGGTGGAACACCACCGGGCCGCCGGCTTCCGCGAGGTGCCACGCGCGGGAGAGCGTCTCGAGGAGAAAGTGGCCGTAGTGCTCGAACCAGATGCCCCCGTAGAGCCAGCGGCCGGTGCGCACCGCGCGCGTGCCCCTTGCCGCTGACGGCGCCTGGAGGTTCACGCCCCGCCGAGAGAGGTGCGACGCGACGTGTGGCCGCCCGGTCGCGTCGAGAAGGCCGCCGGCAAACCGAATCGGGGACACCGATCCAGGGTCCGGGAGAACGTGCCCGAGCGGCGTCGCGACGCCCCCGGCCAGGCGGTCGATCGCGGAGGTCATGTGGCAGGACTCGACGGAAGCTCGCTCGCGATGCGGACAGGATAGGAACGCCAACGGTGATTCCACAACCTGCCGCCCGGCACGACGTTGTTCCTCGACTTCCGGCAGGAACCGCTTCCCGACGCGGCATCTGTCAGTCTTCCGGCGGCGGTGGGAAGTGATGGATTCGCTGTTTCGCCGGGGCGACGACACGTTCGTCCGCCACCCGGCGTTCGCGTCGGCTGGCTCCGCACACCGGCCGGCGCCGGGGAGCCGGCGGCCTGACTCGCCCCGACGGGTCCGATCAGGCGATGTCAGTCGACGCGCACGACCGGCGGGGGCGTCGATTCGCCAGGCCTGGAAGCGGCGGGCCGCCCGATCGCGAACCCCGTTCTTTCCCGCCGAATACTGAGTGCCGGAGGTGGGACTTGAACCCACACGCCCTTGCGGGCAACGGATTTTGAGTCCGCCGCGTCTGCCATTCCGCCACTCCGGCTCTCGAGAGGCGTCGATCCGCTGAGACTACGCGGCCGGCTCGCCGTTCGCCACCGGCCGCCGCGGAATCCCCCCGCCCGCCGCGACGCCCGCAGGGCCGGTGTGCCGTGTCCGTGTGGCAACTAAGATGCAGGTCATGCAGCGGGCCGCCTGCGCCCGGCATCAGGTCCATCGGCCGTTCCCGGCCTCTTCCGGAACCGCATCCCGTGTCGATCACCGACGCCTATTCATCCGGCCGCTTCGGCCTGTCGTTCGAACTCTTTCCCCCCAAGTCGCCCGAGAGCGAGGCGGCGATGTGGAGAACCGTCGACGAGCTCATGGGCTTCGAGCCGGCGCTCATCACCTGCACCTACGGCGCCGGCGGCTCCACGCGTTCGAAGACGCTCGACGTGATCGCCGGCGTCCGCGCGCGGCACGACGTGTCGGTGGCCAGCCATCTCACCTGCGTGGGCAGCTCGGTCGCCGACCTGCGGGCCTACCTCCGCGAGGCCCGCGACCGCGGCGTGGCGGCGATCGTGGCCCTCCGCGGCGATCCGCCGCAGGGCGAGGCGTCGTTCACGCCCGCGGCCGACGGCCTGCGCTACGCCGTCGAGCTCGTGGCCCTCATCCGCGCGGAGTTTCCGGAGTTCGGCATCCTCGTGGCCGGCTACCCGGAGACCCACCAGGATGCGCCGAGCCCCGCCGCCGACCTCGACAACCTGGCGCGGAAGTGCGCGGCCGGCGGTGACGTGGTGGTGACGCAGCTCTTTTACGACAACACCGACTTCTTCCGGTTCCGCGACGCCTGCGGGCGGTTGGGGATCACGGCGCCGATCGTGCCGGGCGTGATGCCGGTGACCAACTACGCCCAGATCCGGCGGATCGCCAGCCTCTGCAAGGCGCGGCTCCCGGAAGCATTCACGCGGGCCTTCGAGGCGGCCGGCGCCGACGAGGCCGCGCAGTTCGAGGCCGGCGTGGACTACGCGGCCCGGCAGGTTGAGGAACTCGTGGCCGAGGGCGTGCCCGGCGTGCACTTCTACGTGCTCAACAAGTCGCCGGCCACCGTCCGCGTGCTCGAGCACGTGGGCATCCGCCGCGGCTGAACGTGCCGGGCCCGCCTCACGCCCGTGGCGGCTGGTCGTCGTCCATCGTGCGGATGTAGCGCCGCAACCGGGCTGACGTTCGCGCCGGCTGCGCCATCCTGGCCTCCGCCGGCTTTGACACCTGACGATGTGGATCGTCAGGTGTCGATGGGTTCGGCCTCCCGCCTCACGCCCGTGGCGGCTGGTCGTCGTCCATCGTGCGGATGTAGCGCCGCAACCGCTCCAGCTCGTCGGTGACGTGGCGGAGCTTGAGCATGTTTTCCACGCGCTTCATGAGCTCCACGCGGTTGACCGGCTTGGAGAGGAAGTCGTCGGTGCCGGCCTCCACCGCCCGCTCGATGTCGCCGAGCTCGCCGAGCGCCGTCACCATCAGGATCATGATCGAGCTGGTGGCGGGATCCCCCTTGAGCTTCTGGCAGACCTCGAAGCCGGAGAGCTTGGGCATCATCACGTCGAGCAGGATCACGTCGGGCCCGAAGGTCGCCGTCTTGTCGAGCGTGTCGCGGCCGTCGACGGCCGTGGCGATGTCGCAGTCGAGGTCGGCAAGGTAGGCCTCGAGCAGTTCGCGGTTGGGCTCGTTGTCGTCGGCGATGAGCACGCGGCTTCTGCGCGGGGCGGCCCCTGTCGCGGCGACGGCCGGGGAGGCGGCTTTCGACGGGGGCATCGCGGGGCTCCGGCGGCGTCAGGGCAGTTCGAAGAGCGACTGGCTCTTCACGATCGCCAGGTCGTCGGGAAACGTGTGGAAGGCCTGCACGAACAGGCTCCGGGGACGCGTCTCGAGGTCGATCCAGCTCAGGGCGCCCAGGGTCATCCGGCCCGGCGGCTCGAAGTGGTGCCGCAGCCCGCGCGTGGTGCCCGCGGCGGCCAGCTCCTGCTGCACCGCCCAGAAGACCTCCGCATCGACCCGCTCCCGTTGGAAGCAGGTCTCGTAGCGGGCGCCGTCGCGGCATTCCACGCGGTCGCTCCGCTCGCCGCCGATGCGGTGGGAGAGCAGCCGGCGCTTCAGCGGCAGCGGCTCGCCCGCGGCGGTCGCCACCTCGGTGAGCGTCAGGCCCGCGTGGTGCCAGGAGACGACGTGGCCGAAGCCGGTGATCGCCACGGCGGCCGCGTAGGCTCCGCGGTCGATCGAGCGCGTGGCGCAGATCTCGAACAGCTCGGGATGAAGGACGCGGCCGTAGAGCTGGAAGACGAGCTCCGAGGCCCGGGGGCGCACCGACAGCACGGGGTATCCTCCGCTCGCCGCCACACGAATGCCCGCAGTATACGGGGGGCCGGGGACGGCGGCCACGCCGAGTCAACGCAGGCCGACGAACAGGTCGTAGGCGGCGTGGGTGCCCGCCACGATGCCGAAGCCGCGCGCCAGGAACAGGAGCGAGAAGAACACGCCGGCCAGCGTGCGGAACACGAAGCCGTAGAGGTCGAAGGCGTCGCCGAGCGGGCCGACGTAGTGGGCCAGGCTGAAGAGGCAGCTCGTGGCCAGGATCGCCCAGCCTGCCGCCGCGGCGGTCGAGGCGCCAAGCCGCTCGAGCCCGAAGGCCACCGCCGGCAACAGCAGCAGCCGGAAGAGCACCTCCTCGTAGAGACCGGCCCCGCAGAAGCCGATCACGCGGGCCAGGAGACCGTCGCGGCCCGGGGCCATCATGAGCGGTGAAAACTGCGGCCAGAGCCGCCCCTGGAGCCGGGCGATCCCCACGAGCACCGCGGCCCACAGGCAGCATTCCAGCACCATCCCGACCAGCACGCCGGCCCGCACCTGCCAGCGGTCGTGCTCGACGTGGTGCCAGGCCAACAGCCCCAGCACCGTGAGCGCCGGCAGCAGGAAATACGAGCCGAATCCCAGGGCGTCAAGCGCCTGCCGCAGCCAGACGTCGGCGCCGTTGCGGGGCGTGCCCCGGCCCAGCAGCAGCACGCCGCCCTCGTAGGCCAGCACCAGCGGCAGCGCGAACACGAGGCTCGTCAGCGGCGCCCGCGAAATCGCCCAGTAACCAGGCTCGGTGGCCGCGGATTCCGCCGCTGCGGCACCGGCCTGGCCGTCCGCGGTCGCGTCGAACGCGGACGAATCCACGGCGAAGCCGTGTTCAGCCGCTGTTTCGTCGTGCGACGCGTCGGAAAACATCGTGTCGTGCGGCCATGTCGCGGCATCTTACGCGCTTCCGACAATGCTTGCACTGCTGTCATCGAAAAAATTTTCTCGTGCCGGCGCCGAAATTCGCGTCTCCGCCGGTCCTCGCTGCGGCGCGCAACTTGCGTGGCGTCGCGCATCGTCTTGACAACTGCGGCGCGCGTCGCAGAATGCGGCCTCGTCGTCAGCGCGACGTCGGCCTGCACCGCACCTGGTGGTGCAGGCGTCGTGACCGCCGGATGCCGCAGACCGGGTGTCCGAAATCACCGAACCACGTGTGGAGCTTGCTCGGGGGGCGACGACTTGAGGGATCGACTGTCGACGACCTTGGTCGTGGCCTGGATGTCCCCCCCGGTTTTTTGGGCCGCCCGCGTGTTTCGGGGCGGGCCGTCGCGGGCGGCTTGCCCGCGGCGGGCTGGCCGGCGGTAAAATCCGGCGGGATGCGGTTCCTGCGCGGATGTCGCCATGGCACGATGCCTGGTCGGTTGCGGTTCAAATCTCGGGAGCCGGCGCGAACAGCTCGACCGCGCCGTGGAGTTGCTGCGGTTCATGCCGGGCGTGACGCTAGAGGCGGTGAGCCGCTTCCGTGAGACGCGGCCGGTGGGCGGTCCCGCGGACCAGCCGGCCTACCTCAACGGCGCCTGCCTGGTCGACACCGACCTGGGGCCCCACGAACTCCTCGAGGCGCTCTTCGCCGTGGAGCAGACCCTGCTCCGCGACCGCTCGCAGCGCTGGGCGGCGCGGACGATCGACCTCGACCTCCTGCTCTACGACGACCTCGTCGTGGACAGCGCCGAGCTCACGCTGCCCCATCCGCGGATGTCGACCCGCCGCTTCGTGCTCGAGCCCTGCGTGGAGATCGCCGGCGGGCTGTCCCACCCCGGGGCCGGCTGCACGCTCCGCGACCTGCTCGACAACATCTCGGTGCCGCATCCGCTCGTGGCCGTGGTGGGCGTGCCGGGCAGCGGCGCCGCCGGGATCGCCGCCGCGGTCGCCGACGCCACGCTCGCGCGGCCGCTCGTCGCGCCGCTCCCGCCGCCGGCGGTCTCCGCGGCGGACGCGTGGCGCCGCACGGCCGCCGCGTGGGCGCGGCCGCTCGCCGCCGATGCGTGGCCGGACGCGGGCCACGCCACGGTCGCCGACTTCTGGCTCGACGGCCTGCCGCTGGCGGCCGCCGGCCATCTCGACCCGGCCGCGCTGGCGGCCTTCGCGTCCGACGTCGACCGGCTCGCCGACCAGACCGTGACTCCCAACGTGGTCGTCCTGCTCCATGCCGACGTCGCCGTCCTCGAGGAGCGGCTCGCCGGCCGCGACGGCCCCGGGGGCGCGGTGGTCTGTGCGGCGCCGGCCGCGGCCGCGTCCGCCGCGCTCCAGGAACGGCTCGCGCGCCGCTTGCGCTGCCCGGGCGAGCGCGGCTCGCGCACGCCCCGCGCGGTGGTGACCGTGGATGCATGCGATCTCGACCGGGCCGCCGCGGAAGCCACGGCCGTGGTCGAGGCGATGCTCTGATGGGCGAGTCGTCGCGGACGATCCGCGATCCCGCGGCGATGCGGGCCGAGGTCCTGGCGAGCCGCTCGGCCGGCAGGCGGGTCGGCTTCGTGCCCACCATGGGCGCGCTCCATGCCGGCCACGCCAGCCTCGTCGAGCGGGCCGTGGCGGAGTGCGACGACGTGGTCGTGTCCATCTTCGTGAACCCCACGCAGTTCGGGCCCGGCGAGGACTTCGCCCGCTACCCGCGCACGCCCGAGACCGACGCAGCGCTGCTGGAGCGGTGCGGCGGCCGCTGGATCTTCGCGCCGGATGCCGCCGACCTCTACCCGGCGGGCGCGGCGACGAGCGTGGTGGTGGAGGGGCCGGCCTTGCCCTTCGAGGGCCGCCTGCGGCCCGGCCACTTCAACGGCGTGGCCACCGTGGTCTGCCGGCTGTGCCACGCGGTGCCCGCGCACGTCGCCTACTTCGGTGCCAAGGACTGGCAGCAGACGGTCGTGGTCGGGCGGATGATCCGCGACCTGGGGCTACCCATCGAGATCGCCGTCTGCCCGACCGTGCGCGAGCCCGACGGGCTCGCGCTGAGCTCGCGCAACGCCTACCTCTCGCCCGACGAGCGGGCCCGAGCCGTCGCGCTCTGCGACAGCCTCGAAGTGGCGGCCGCCCAGTGGCAGGGCGGCGCCGACGTGGCCGCGATCGAGCGGTCGATGCGGGCGGCGCTGGTGGCCCGTGGCGTGGTCGTCGACTACGCGGCCCTCGCCGATGCCGAGACGCTCGGGCCGCCGGTCGCGGGCCGCGCCGCCGTGGCCCTGGTCGCCGGCCGCCTCGGCGCCACGCGGCTCATCGACAGTCGCGTTCTCGAGCCCCGGGGGAACCCGGCCTGATGTGCTCGACCTTGTTCCGGGTGCCGCTCGAGGTCGCGATCGGTGCCTGGGTCCTGCCGCTGTTCGGGTGGGGCATCCTGCTGGCCGTCTGGGCGGCCGTCGTCGCCGCGGCGCTCCTGCGGTCGGCGCGGCGGCAGGGCGTCGCCGCGGCGGTCGTGAACCTGGGGCCGAGTCTGGCGATCGTGGGGGCCGTGATCCTCTGGGTGGCGCCGGCGCTCGCCGAGGAGGGGGGCGTGCCGGTGCGCGGTTACGGCGTGATGCTGCTCGCGGCGGCCGCCGCGGGCACGTGGCTGTCGGTGCGGCGCGGCCGGGCCGCGGGATTCGACGCCGACACGATCCTCGGCCTCGGGCTGTGGATCTTCCTGGCCGGGCTCGTCGGCGCCCGCCTGTTCTTCGTGATCGAGTATCACGACGAGTTCTTCCGGCCCGGCGAGCCGCTCGGCGATTCCCTGGCCAGGGCGGCGTTCGTTCCCAATGGCGGCCTGGTGGTGTTCGGCGCCCTGCCCACGGCCGCCATCGCGGCCTGGTGGTACGCGCGGAAGCACGGCCTGCCGCTCTTGCGGCTGGCCGACGTCATCGCCCCGGGGCTCCTCCTCGGACTGGCGATCGGCCGCATGGGCTGCTTTCTCAACGGCTGCTGCTACGGCGGCCCCACCGACCTGCCCTGGGGCGTGACGTTCCCGCCGGGCTCGCCCCCGGCGGCGGCCTTCCCGGCGGCCGCCGGCTCGAGCGTGGCGGTGCATCCGGCGCAGCTCTACGCCGCCGTCGACGCCGCCCTGCTGGCGCTGGTGGCCGTCGCGTTCACTCCCTTCTCACGCCGGGACGGCGCGGTCTTCGCGCTGGTGCTCACGCTCCATCCGCTGTCGCGGATCCTGCTGGAGATCGTCCGGGTGGACGAGCCGCCCGCCCTGGGCACGCCCCTGTCGATCTCGCAGCTGGTGTCGATCGTGCTTCTCGGGCTCGCCGCCGTGCTGTGGTGGTGGGTGCTCCGGGGGCCGGCGGCGCCGCAGGGCTTTGACGCGGAACGGCATCCGACGCCACATTGATGCCATGGCCGATCCCGAACCCCACGACGCCGCATCCCGTTCCGAAGACGCCAAGGTGCGGGACGAGTGGCGGCGGCTCGAGCGCAAGCGGCTCGACGACGAGATCGCCGAGGCGCGGGAGGACGTCGGCTCCGGGGCCCCCGTCCGCCCCCGGACGCGGTGGCTCGTGTGGCTGGCGTTCGCCGTGGCACTGATCGCGGGGATCATCGTCACCGCCGCGATCAACGGCGCGTTCATGACCACGCCATGAGCGGCCCCGACCCCGCCGATCGACCGCCGGCATCCGGGCCCGCGCCGGCCGTTGCGGTCACGATCCGCTGCCGGAAGCACGGTCCGTTGGTGGTCGAACTGCCGGTGGCCGGGGTGGGCCTGCGGGTCACCGACCACCTCGGAAGGGCGTTTCCGCTCCCGACGGGCAAGCGTGCCGTGGCCCTGTGCCGCTGCGGGCAGGCAAAAACCAGGCCGTTTTGCGACGGCAGCCACCGCGACTGCGGTTTTTCAGCGGAGGAAGTGGCTCCGGCGGCCGAGTGACCGGACGGCAGCTCGGGGGAGCGCGTCCACGAGGGGCGGGCGTCCGCGTCGCGCGGACCGTGCCGGAGTCCCGGACGATGCCTGTCGCGGAAGGTGTTCCGGCAAAAACACTTACGACATGTGAAAAGTTCCGGAACGCGGTTTTCTGGGGCGGTTGCGATATGGACTGACCGGGGAAACACCTGTAGGGTTCTGGGGTAAGGACGGAGCCTTCCCGCCCTCCCGCCGGCCCCTGGATGCCCATGATGGCGCACCACGGATCCACCTTCTACCAGCGGTTCAGCGTCGGAATCCTGGCGGTCCTCGTCTTCCTGCTGCCCCTGGTCGTCGTCGGGGCGATGAAGGCCCGCAGCAACAACCGCAACGACGTGAAGGGCTGGCTGCCCCCGGAATACCCGGAAACCGCCACCTACAAGTTTTTCCGCGACCATTTCCAGGGCGAGGAGTTCATCCTCGTCAGCTGGGAAGGCTGCTCGATGGCCGACCCGCGGCTGGAGATCATGGCCCGGAAACTCCTCCCGCCCCCCGAGGAGGCGGCCAGGATCGACAGGCCCCTCTATTTCAAGACCGCCCAGACGGGTCCCCGGGCCGTCCAGCAGATGATGGCCGAGCCCTTGGACCTCGACCGCGACGAGGCCGTGGCCCGGCTCACGGGGGCACTCATCGGACCCCCTCCAGAAGGGGTCGAGCCGGGGTCGCCCGCCGACGATCTCGACCGGCGGCAGACCTGCCTGGTGCTCACCCTCTCCGACACCGCTCGGGCCAACCTCCACGGCGCCATCGACACGGTCAAGGAGGTGGCCGTCAAGGAGTGCGGGATTCCCGAGGCCGGCGTTCACATGGGCGGCCCCCCGGTGGACAACGTCTCGATCGACAACGCCGGCCAGAAGAGCGTGACGATCCTGTTCGCGCTGTCGCTCGTGGTGGGCGGGATCGTGAGCTGGTTCAGCCTGCGGAGCCCGACGCTGGTGGCGCTGGTGCTCGCGTCCGGCGTGTACAGCATGTTCGCCAGCCTCGCCGTCGTCTGGTACTCCGGCTACCCCGTCGACGCGATCCTGCTCACGATGCCCTCGCTGGTCTACGTGGCCGCGACGAGCGGCGCGATCCACCTGGCCAACTACTACCGCGACCAGATCGCCGAGACCGGCGTGCAGGAGGGGGCGGCCGGCCGGGCCGTGCACCATGCGCTCGTGCCGCTCACGCTGGCCACCGGCACCACCGCCGTGGGCCTGGCCACGCTGGCGGTGAGCGAACTCGTGCCCATCAAGATGTTCGGCATCTTCTCGGCGGTGGGCGTGGTCTGCAGCTTCGTGATCCTGATCACGCTCATTCCCGCCGGGCTCGAGCTGTTTCCGCCCAAGCTCAAGGTGGGCGTGGCCGCCGGGGATGAAGACGAGCAGACCTGGCGGCCGATCGAGGAGAGCCGCTGGTGGCGGTTCGGCCAGTGGATCACGCGGCACCACGCCATCACCGCCGTCACCTGCCTGCTGGTGATGGGCCTCGTCGGCTGGGGCATGACCCGCGTGGAGAGCAGCGTGCAGCTCATGCGGCTGTTCTCTCCCAACGCCCGCATCCGCACCGACTACAAGTGGCTCGAGAAGCACCTCGGGCCGCTGGTGCCGATGGAGATCCTGGTCCGCATCGACGAGGGCTCCTGCAGGCTGAATTTCCTTGAGCGGATGGAGCTCGTGGGCGAGATCCAGCGGGAGATCGGCGGGCTCGACGAGGTGGGCAGTTCGCTCTCCACGGTGACGTTCGGCCGCAGTCTCGACGTGGGCGATTCGGGCAGTGGCGTGGGGGGTGTGGCGGGCCGGACGCTGGGCCTCAACGCCCGCACCCGGCGGAGCGTGCTCAACCGGCGGCTGACGGCCCACCGCGACGATTTCCTCGCCGGCGAATACCTCCGCGAGGCCACCGTCACCGGCCCCGACGGCCACGATCGCCATGAGGAACTCTGGCGGATCGGCGCCCGCGTGAGCGCCGTCAAGGAGGTCGACTACGCGCTGTTCAAGCAGGATCTCCAGGATCGGATCGACCCCATCCTCGCGCGGCTCGAGGCCGACGGCGTGGAGGGCGTGAGCGTCGATTACACCGGGCTCGTGCCGCTGGTCTACAAGGCCCAGCACAAGCTGCTCGACGGCCTGATCTTCGGCTTCATCAGCGACTTCGCCATCATCGTGGTGGTGATGATCCTGCTCTGCCGCGCCGCCTCGGCCGGCCTCGTGCTGCTGCTGCCGGCTGCCTTCCCGGCCGTGATGGTGTTCGGCGGCATGGGCTGGGGCCACGACCTGTTCCGGTCGCTCGATCCCACGATGCTGCTCATCGACATCGGCACCGTGATGGCGCCGAGCGTGGCGCTCGGCGTGACCGTGGACGACGTGGTGCACTTCATGCTCTGGTTCCGGCGCGGCATCGTCGACGGCCTCGACCGCCGCGAGGCCACCATGCTCGCCTACAAGGGCTGCGCGCGGGCCATGTACCAGAGCTGGGGCGTGATCGGCATCGGGTTGTCGGTGTTCTCGCTGTCGCCGTTCGGGCCCACGCAGCGGTTCGGCCACATGATGCTCGCCATGCTCACGATCGCGTTGGTGGGCAACCTCGTGTTCATGCCCGCCCTGCTCTCGGGCCCGCTGGGCTCGCTGTTCGGCTGGGCGGTGCTCCGCAACGAGAAGCGCCGCCTGGACCGCGAGGGCAAGCGGAAGCACACGGTCGAGCCGGGCAGCGACGCCCTCCCCGAGCCGCACGTGCGGCCCGGGCCGGCGAAGCAGGTCGTGCATGCCTGACGCGGCCGGCGACCCGGTCGGCCTGCCGACGGCCACGGTGGTCCTCAAGCCGAAGCGGGCGCGGCCCTTCTACGGCCGCCATCCCTGGGTGCTCGACACGGCGATCGAGCGGGTCGAGGGAGCTCCCGACACCGGCGCGGTCGTGGACCTCGCCACGCACGACGGCCACTTCGTGGCCCGCGGCCTGTGGAATCCGGCCAGCCGGATCCGCGTGCGGCTGTTCGCCTTCGACCCGGCCGTGCGGCTCGACGACGCCTGCTTCCGCGACCGCCTCGCGGCCGCCGCGGCCCTGCGGTCCCACCTCGGCCTCGACGACCGCGCGGCGGCCGCGCGGCTGGTCAACAGCGAGGGAGACGATCTCTCGGGGCTGATCGTCGACCGCTACGGCGACTACCTCGCCGTGCAGGTGACGGCCGCCGCGCTCGTGCCCCGGCTCGAGGGCCTGTGCGCAACGCTCGAGGAGCTCGTGCGGCCGCGCGGCATCCTCCTGCGGGGCGCGGAGCGGGGCCTCGCGAAGCTCGAGGGCCTGCACCTGCCCGACCGAGTCGTCCGCGGCACGGCGCCCGACGGTCCGGTGTTCGTGGCCGAGCACGGCCTGCGGTTCGGGGTGGATCTCGCCGAGGGCCAGAAGACGGGCTGGTACCTCGACCAGCGCGACAACCGCCTGGCGGCCGCCCGCCACGCCCGCGGCCGCCGTGTGCTCGACGCCTTCTGCTATTCCGGTGGCTTCGCGGTGGCCTGCGCCGTCGCGGGCGGTGCCCGCAGCGTGGTCGCGGTCGATTCCAGCGCCAAGGCCACGGCCCTGGCCAAGGCCAACGCCGAGCTCAACGGCGCCGCCAACGTGACGGTGGAGACGGCCGACGCCTTCGAGACGCTCGACGCGCTGGCGGCCGCGGGCGAGCGGTTCGGCATGGTCGTGCTCGACCCGCCGAAGTTCGCCCGCAGCCGCGCGAGCCTCGACGACGCCCTGCGGGCCTACCACCGGATCAATCGCGCGGCCGTGGGGCTGCTCGACCCAGGCGGCATCCTCGTCACCTGCTCCTGTTCGGGGTCGGTGTCGCGAGACGACTTCCTGGAGATGCTCGGGGGCGTGGCCCAGCGGTCGCGGCGGATGATCCAGGTGCTCGAATGCCGCGGCGCCGGCGCGGACCACCCGGTGAGCGCGAGCTGCCTGGAGGGCGAGTACCTGAAGTGCGTCGTCGCCCGCGTGGCCTGAGCGATCAGAAGTGCCAGCCGATGCCGGAGTCGACGAAGTAGGCCGCCGCGTCGCGTGACAGTCCCCAGCCCATCCGGCAGCCGATCTCGAAGGTGGGCGTGATCATGTAGTGGGTGCCGGGGCCGACGAACGGCCGCACCGTGTCGTCGCCGAGGCCCGCGGTCCACGCTCCGAACCATTCGCCGTGCACCTCCCAGCGGTCGGTGAGCGGGATGCGGAGCACCGCCGACGGCAGCCACTTGTCGAAGCGGCCCTCGGTGCTGTCGGCGTAGACGTAACGGATGGCGGCATCGAACCGCCATTCCCGAGGCAGTTCCCAGCCGAACGCGTACGTGGACGCCGGCTCGGTGCCCCACACGTCGCCGGAGACCGGAGTGAAGCCCTCCATGATCACGCAGCTGCGTGGCAGCCAGCCGCGCTGGTCGGTCACCCGCACCTTGAATCCATAGAGCAGGTTGGATTCCGACTCCAGTTCATCGCCCAAGAGGCCCTCACCCCCTTCGACGGCGGACACGACGCTGCCACCGGAGCCCTGCTCGAAATTGAAACCGAAGCGCCACTCGAGTCGCTCGCGCGCCCCCAGCCGGATGAGCAGCTCGGGAAAACTGTTGGTCGGCGGAGTGCCGCGGTTGTCGATCCAGGTGTAAGAACTCTCCAGCAGCCGCAGACCCTCCTCCACCGTCGTGGTCGCGGGCGTGAAGGCGTCGCGATCGGTGTTGAGTTCCCGGTATTCGGCGGCGTGGCCGCACGGCCCGGGCAGGAGCACGAGCGTGGTGACGAACGCCAGCGCCGTCCGGAAGCCCGGCTGCACGCGTCGCCGAGTCTCGGGCTGGTGCCGGTGCATGTCGTCCTCTGCCGAGTGATTCGGCTGCGGGGCTCCGAGGATTCCAGCCCGCGGTCGCGGCGTGGCAGGCTGGAGAAACCAGGCAAGCGTCGGTCGCGGCGCGCCCCGGTGACGGGGCGACATGCCGGCCGCCTCAGGCGGGCGTCGACGCACGGCCCGGGGCGACGACCGGCAGCCTCGCCGCGGCCCAGGCCTTGTAGCCGCCGACCATGTCGTGCACGCCCGGGCGGCCGAGCTTCTGCAGCAGGCTCGCCGCGATCGCCGAGCGGTAGCCGCCCTCGCAGTGCACGGCCACCGGCCTGCCCGCGGGAATCTCTGCGATCCGCTCCGCGAGGTGCGCGAGGGGCAGGTTGACGCTGCCGGCGATGTGACCGCCCGCGTGCTCGGCTTCGCTCCGCACGTCGACGATGGTCGGGGCGGGACCGAACTCGGACCGGCCGCCGGCGAGCCAGTCGGCGAGCGCGGGGGCCGTGATCCGCTCGGTCCGCTCGACGAGGTCGTCCCGCGCGGCGAGCGCGTTCATGCCGCCGGCGAGATAGCCGGCCACGTTGTCGAGGCCGATCCGGCCGAGCCGCATCACCGCCTCCTCCTCGCCCCCCTCGGCGGCGATCACGACGATCGGCCGGTCGGTGGCCAGCAGCGAGCCGGCCCACGTGGCGTACGTGCCGCTCAGGGCGACGTTGAGCGATCCGCGGAGATGGCCCCCCTCGAAGTCGATCCCGTCGCGGACGTCGAGGAGCTGGGCCCCCGACCTCCCGAGCGCCAGCACCTCGTCGAGCGACAGGGCCTTGAGGTTCCGGCTCAGCGCCGCGTCGAGCGAGGGCCGTTCCTGGCGGTTCAGGATCGCGTCGTGCACGAAGTAGTCCGGCGCCTCCGGCTGGTCGGCCGTGACGAGCGCCTTGAAGTCCTCCCGGCTCATCGGCTGCAGCGCGTAATTGAACTTCTTCTGCTCGCCGATCGTGGACACGGTCTCCTTGGAGAGGCTCTTGCCGCACATGCTGCCGGCGCCGTGGGCCGGGTAGACGAGCGTGGCGTCGGGCAGCTTCATGAGCTTGTTCGTGACGCTGTCGTGGAGCATGTCGGCGAGCTCGTCGGCGGTCACGCCGATGCTGGCCAACAGGTCGGGCCGGCCCACGTCGCCGATGAACAGCGTGTCGCCGGTGAGCACGGCCACGGGCGCGGTGCGGCTCGCGACCAGGTCGTAGACGAGGATGGAGATGCCCTCGGGGGTGTGTCCCGGGGTCTCCATGATCTCGAGCCGCACGTCGCCGAACTCGACCACGTCGCCGTCGCCCAGCTTCACGCAGGCGAATTCCGCCTCCGCCCGTCGGCCGAGGTGGATCGTGGCCCCGGCCGTGTCGCGGAGTTCGATGTGGCCGGCGATGAAGTCGGCGTGGAAGTGGGTGAGAAACACGTGCTTGATCGTGTAGCCGCCGGCGGCGGCGTCGGTGAGGTACTGGCCGACGTCGCGCTGGGGATCGACGACCGCGGCCGTCCTCGTCTTCTCGTCGGTGATCATGTAGGAGGCGTGCGACAGGCAGGCGAGGTAGTACTGCTGGATCTTCATGCGCGCGGTCTCCGGATGCGGGATGGGTGGGTTCACTCGCCGGTCGCGGTCGGGAAGCCGGCCCGGACGAGATCCGGGTAGCCGGGCTCCAGCGGCCGCACGTCGTAGCCCAGCGGCGCGAGGATCGCGGCCGCCTCCAGGCAGCGGCCGCCCGCGAGGCAGTGGCAGTAGACGATCTTGTCCGTGGGCAGGACCTTGGCGAGCTCCTCCGGCTTCACGCCCTTCTCCAGCGCGGACAGGGGCACGAGCCGCGCCCCCGCGACGTGCCCGTCCCGCCACTCGTCGGGCTCGCGGACGTCGACGAGCACCGCGGTGTCGGCCGCAAGCGCCGTGCGGACGGTGTCGAGCGAGTCCTTCGTGTGGCCGTCCGCCCGGGCCGCGCCGGCGACCGTCGCCGCCACGAGGCAGGCCAGCAGCACCCGCGCACACGAGGTCGCGCCGCCGCAGGCCTGGTTCCACGGCATCCGGGCCAGGAGCATCGCCATGCCGCAGGTGTCGGTGACGCCGGCGAACACGAGGCCGCAGCCCACGAAGCCGGCCAGGCCGGCGCCGATCCGTTGCCAGAGAGGATCGGGACCGAACGCCGCGAGCGCCGCGCCCGCGGCCACGAGCGCCCCGGCCGCGATCCGCACCTGTCGCTCGAGCGACATCGCCTTCCGGCCGCGGACGACCGGCACGCCCGCCGCCTCGCAGGCGGTGGTGCCGCCCTCCACGCTGATCGCGTCGGCGACCCCGGCCGCGACCAGCTTCTCGCAGGCCATCCGGCTGCGGGTGCCGGACTTGCACACCAGGTACACCGGCCCGCCCCCGGCCAGCGAGGCCACCTCCCGGGCATCGAGCCGGTCGAGCGGGATGTTGTGGGCGAAGTCGACGTGCACCTCGCCGAATTCGGCGGGCGTCCGCACGTCGATGAGCGTCAGCTTCTCGCCCTTGCGGCGGAGGTCGGCGAGCGTCGTGGGGGACATCGTCGTGACCATGGGGTGCTCCTGGGAAACGGGGTGTCGGTTGGCCGGTCGGGAAAGCGCGTCGGGCGGGAATGCTAGGCCAGGCTGCCGGATCGGGCGGACTTCGGGCCGCCGAAGCGGGCCTCGATGCAGGCCATGATGCTGGCGAGATGCGGCTCGGCGATCGTGTAGTAGGCGCAGCGACCGTCCTTCTCCACGGCGAGAAACCCGCAGCGTTGCATGAGCCGCAGGTGCTCGGAGGCCATGTGGCTGGGGATCTCGCAGGCCTCGGCCAGCTCGCCCACCGTGTAGCGGCCCGCGAGCAAGAGCTGCACGATCCGCAGCCGGTGCGGGTGCGCGAGCGTGCGCAGGCACTCGGCCGCCTGGCCGAGCCGCTCGAGGCTCGTGAGTTTCGGACGTCGGATGCTCGTGCGGCTGTCTGCGGGCATGGGCGGGGCTCGGGGGCGGCTAACAATCAAATATATCGGAACATTACGATATGTCAATGAGTATTTCCGGGCGGATACCGGCTGAATTCACGGGCCGACCGGTGTTGGTGGCGGTCGGAACCGGGCGGCCGCATGCAAGCCCCGGGCGGAAGCCCGGGGACACCGTGTCGCGCCGGAGACCGCGTGCCATGCCCCAAAGACGTCGCGGGGTGTTCGGCCGGCACGCTCGATCCGCATGGGGGCCGGGAGCCGGGGCCACCCGGAGTCCCCCGGCTGCCGCCGGGGGCTTGAACACGCGCGGCGCGCACCATCGACACGCGCGCCCCGGGCTTCCCGCCGCACGCCGGCCGGCCTCAACCCGTCCCTCCGGGCCTGGCGAGGGTGCGTTCGTCAAACCTTGCGGAGGCGGGTGAACTCGTCGATCGTCACGGTGGTGAGTTCACCGTCGTCGCGGGCCAGGATGAGGACGTCGCTGTAGACCTTGTCGTCGCCGCTGCGCCGAAAGTGCAGGCCGTGGCGGCGGCGCTCCGACCGCAGCACCTTGCCGACGGTCGTCGTGGTCCAGGCGGCGCTCGATCCGACCGTCACGCCGTGGATCACCTCCACCCGGTCCCCCGGCTGGAGCGATTCGTAGAGCCTGCGGGCCTCGTATTCCTCGGGCGTCATGACATTTGCTCGACGGATGGGCGGACCGAGCGGTCCTACGCGTTGGAAGCCTACCGCAAACCTGCCCGCCAGGAGGGCGGGCTCACTCGCCGGCCGCAGCGACCCGTGGTCGCGGAGGCCCCGAGGGAGGGATCCGGAGGATCCCGACCGCTCAACTCAGATCCGGACGATCCCGACCGCTCCGACGAGGATCCCGACCGGTCACACTTCCTTGCTCTCGATCCACTTCATCATCTTGCGGAGCCGGCGGCCGGTCTCGGTGAGCTTGTGCTCCCGCTCGCGACGGCGGGTGGTCTTGAACATCGCCGCCCCGCCGCGGTTCTCCAGGATCCAGTCGCGGGCGAACTGGCCCGAGCGGATCTCCTCGAGGATCTTCTTCATCTCGGCCCGGGTCTGGTCGGTGATGATCCGCTTGCCGCGGGTGTAGTCGCCGTACTCGGCCGTGTTCGACACGCTGTAGCGCATGTACTCGAGGCCCCCCTGGTAGAAGAGGTCCACGATGAGCTTCATCTCGTGGAGGCACTCGAAGTAGGCCATCTCCGGCTGGTAGCCCGCCTCGACGAGCGTGTCGAAGCCCGCCTTGATGAGCTCCGAGACGCCGCCGCAGAGCACCGCCTGCTCGCCGAACAGGTCGGTCTCGGTCTCCTCGGCGATCGTGGTCTCGATCACGCCGCCGCGGGTGCCGCCGATGCCCTTGGCGTAGGCCAGGCCGATCTTCTTGGTCTCGGCGGACGCGCCGGGGCCCAGGGCGATCAGGCAGGGCACGCCGCCCCCCTTCACGTATTCGCTGCGCACCAGGTGGCCCGGGCCCTTCGGGGCCACGAGCAGGATGTCGTGGCCCGGCGGCGGCTCGACCTGACCGAAGTGGAAGTTGAAGCCGTGGCTCGCCATGAGCACGGCCCCCTTCTTCAGTTTCGGCCGGATGCTCGTGCGGTAGACGTCGCCCTGCAGCTCGTCGGGCAGCAGGATGTTGACGACGTCGGCCTGCTTGACGGCGTCCTCCACGCTCATCGGCTCGAAGCCGTGGCTCTTCGCCAGGTCGTAGTTGGGCCCGCCCGGCCGCTGGGCGACCACGACCTTCAGGCCGCTGTCGCGGAGGTTCTGCGCCTGGGCATGCCCCTGGGAGCCGTAGCCGACGATGGCGATGGTCTTGTTCTTGAGCGCGCCGAGGTCGGCGTCGGCGTCGTAGTAGATCGTGGCGGGCACGGGGAGGATCCTCGGGGGAAATCGGTCAGGCGAGCGAGTCGGTGGCCTCCGCGGAGTCGGCCGGACGGCCGCCGGCGGCCGCCTCGGTCATCTCGCGGGTCGGCTCGCTGCCGCGGATCATGGCGATCCGGCCGGTGCGCACGAGCTCGAGGATGCCACGGGGCCGCATCAGCTCGATGAAGCCCTCGAGCTTCTTCTCGGTGCCGGAAATCTCCACGATCACGCTGTCGGCGGCCACGTCGACGATCCGCCCCCGGAAAATCTCGGCCAATTCCTTGACCTCGGTGCGGGCCGGGCCGGCGACGGCGGCGACCTTGAGGAGCATCAGGTCGCGCTCCACGTAGTTCCGGGAGCTGATGTCGTCGACCCGGACGACGGTCACGATCTTCTCGAGCTGGCGGCGGACCTGGTCGAGCACGCGGTCGTCGCCGCGCAGCACGAAGGTCATCCGGGAGAACCGCGGGTCCTCCGTCTCGCCGACGGCGAGGCTGTCGATGTTGTAGCCCCGCGAGGCGAGCATCCCCGACACGTGGGCGAGCACGCCGGGAACGTTCTGGACCGTGGCCTAGAGGACGTGGCGCATGGGGGCGAGGGTGGCCGCGGCGGAATCCGTGCCCGGCGCGGGCGCGACCCGGGTCGTGGCGAGTGTAATTCGCTGAATCCGGGCGATTCAAGCCGCTGCGGCCGGGCCCGCGTTCGCGTTGACAGCAGCGAAAAAAAGCCGATAGTGTGAGGGATTCTCGGTCGCCGTCCCGTCCCCACCAGCAAGAGAGCGCGCGAGTGTCGAACGTCCTGGCCCAGGAACTGATCGAAGCGGGTGTCCACTACGGCCATCGTGCCAGCCGCTGGAACCCCAAGATGCGGCCCTACATCCACGGCCGGCGGAACCTCATCCACATCATCGACGTTCGCGAGACGATCCGCGGCCTGCTGAGGGCCCGGAAGTATCTCAAGCAGGTCGCCGCGACGGGCAGCCTGGTGCTGTTCGTGGGCACGAAGCGGCAGGGCGCCGAGGCCGTGGCCCGCGAGGCCGCGCGGTGCGGCATGCCGTTCGTGAGCGAGCGCTGGCTCGGCGGCACGCTCACCAACTTCCGCACGATCCGCAACCGGCTGGCGCGGCTCGAGGAACTCGAGACGCTGCTGCCCTCCGAGGCCTTCGGCAGCTACTCCAAGAAGATGCAGTCGTCGCTGCGGCGGGAGCACCGCAAGATGCTCCGCAACCTGGGCGGCATCCGCACGCTGTCGCGGCTGCCCGAGTGCCTCGTGGTGTTCGATCCGAAGAAGGAGAAAAACGCCGTCAGCGAGGCCCGCAAGATGGGCATCACCACCGTGGCCCTCATCGACACCGACTGCGACCCCGACCTGGTCGACCTGCCGATCCCGGGCAATGACGACTCGATCCGCTCGATCGAGCTCGTGTCGGCCCGGCTGGCCGACGCGATCCTCGAGGGCAAGGCCCAGACCGCGGCCGAGTCGCAGGCGGCGGCCGAGGGGAGCGAGGGGACCGGCGAGGCGGCGGCCAAGCCGAAGCCCAAGGCCCGGCCGATGATCGCCAAGCGGTCGGTGCCCAAGCCCGCCACCTGAGCCGGGCTCCGCCCGCCGCGTGGCGCCGTCCGCCGGGCGGAACGGATCCGCGTGCGCCGGCCTTCAGACCCGAACGGAACCCAGGAGACGAACCGATGGCCGAGATCACCGCCGCGGCCGTGATGGCGCTGCGCGACAAGACGGGGCTGCCGATGATGGAGTGCAAGAAGGCGCTCCAGGAGTGCGGCGGCGACACGGCCCAGGCCGTGGAATGGCTGCGGAAGCAGGGCATCAAGACGCAGGCGCTGCGGGCCGACCGCGAGACCTCTTGCGGCCGGCTGGCCGTCTACACCGACCCCGCCCAGGGCGTGGCCGCGATGGTCGAATTCCGCTGCGAGAGCCCGCCCGTTGCCGGGAGCCCGGACTTCAAGGATCTCGTCAACGACATCGCCAAGACGCTGGCCCTGGGGCCCGGGGCGGCCACGCCCGCGGACCTCATGGCCCAGAAGAGCCAGGCCCATCCACAGAAGACCCTCGCGGAGCTCAAGGACGACCTGTTCAACCGCATGCGCGAGGTGTTCGAGCTCACCCGGATCACGCGGATCGACGCCCCGTGCGGCGGCTACGCCCATCACGACGGCTCCAAGGCGGCGCTCGTCGAGATCGGCGGCAACACCTCGGCCGCCAACGCCGCCGAGGTGGCCAAGGACATCGCCATGCACGTCGTGGCCCTGGCCCCGCAGGCCGTCCGCAAGGAGGACCTGGATCCCGCGGTGGTGGCCAAGGAGCGCGAGATCCTCACGGAGGCGGCCCGCAAGGAGGGCAAGCCCGAGAACATCATCGCCAAGATGATCGAGGGCCGGCTGCGGAACTTCTTCAGCCAGTGCGTGCTGCTCGAGCAGCCGTTCGTGAAGGACGACAAGCAGACGGTCGGCCAGCTGGCGAAGTCGGCGGGGCTCGAGGTCAAGGCGGTGCACAACTGGAAGCTGGGTGGTTCCTGACGGCGATGCAGAGCGGCCCCTACAAGCGCGTGCTCCTCAAGCTCTCCGGCGAGAGTTTCGCCCGGCCCGGCGAGCGCGGCATCTCGATGGACGCGGTCGTCCAGATCGCCGAGCAGACGGTGCAGGCGGCGGCGCGGGGCGTGGAGCTGGCCGTGGTGATCGGCGGGGGCAACATCCTCCGCGGCGGCTCGTTCACGGCCGGCAACACGGCGATCCAGGAGGCCACGGCCCACTACATGGGCATGCTGGCCACGGTGATCAACGGCCTGGCGCTGCAGGACGCGCTCGAGAGCCTCGGCGCCCAGACGCGGCTCATGACCGCCATCCGCATGGACGGCGTGGCGGAGCCCTACATCCGCCGCCGGGCCCGGCGGCACCTGGAGAAGGGGCGGATCGTCATCCTGGCGGCCGGCACCGGCAGCCCCTTCGTGACCACCGACACGGCCGCGGCGCAGCGGGCCCTCGAACTCGGCGTCGACATCCTCATGAAGGCCACCCGGGTCGACGGGGTGTATTCGGAGGATCCGGAGAAGAATCCCCACGCCGTCTTGTTCCGCGAGCTCACCTGCCAGCAGGTGCGCGAGCAGAACCTGCGGGTCATGGATGCGACCGCGATCTCGCAGTGCATGGAGCACGGCATGCCGATCCTGGTGTTCAACTACCGCAAGGACGGCAACATCGAGCGGGCCGTGTCGGGCGAGCGGATCGGCACCCTCGTCAGCGACCGCGCCGAGGCGCGGAGCCCGGCGGCCGGCGTCTGACGCCACGGTCTCGGTGGAGCCGGCCGGACTCGGGCGCGCTTGCCCGCGTCGCCGCCGACCTGCCAGAATCGTCGGCCCGGCGGCCGCGCGCGGCCCGCCCGGCCCGGAGGCTTCGCCCATGCCCGCAGACGACATCCTGCTCGACGCCGAGGAGCGCATGGAGAAGGCCGTGGACGTCTTCCGCCACGCCCTCACCGGCATCCGCACCGGCCGGGCCAATCCCGGCCTCGTCGACTCGTTGAAGGTCGAGGTCTACGGTTCGCCCACGCCGATCAAGGCCGTGGCGAGCGTGGGGGCACCGGAGCCCAACCAGATCGTGGTCCGCCCCTTCGACCCCGGCACGATCAAGGACATCGAAAAGGCGATCCAGGCCGCCGACCTGGGCTTCAATCCGCAGAGCGACGGCCGGGTGATCCGGATCACGATCCCCGCCCTGTCGACCGACGTGCGCAAGAAGATGACGGCGCGGATCAAGGAGCTGGCCGAGGAGGCCCGCGTGGCGATCCGCAACGTGCGCCGCGACGCCAACAAGGCGGCCGACACCGAGAAGGGTGACGGCACGATGACCGAGGACGACGTCGAGTCGGGGAAGGAGCAGGTGCAGGAGCTCACGAAGACCTACGAGGGCAAGGTCGGCGACCTGGCGAAGGCCAAGGAAGCCGAGGTGATGGAACAGTGACCGGCGGCCCCGCTGCGACGACCGGGAGGACCGCGGCGCGGCTCTGGGCGCGGCTCTGGGCGCGGCTCTGGGCGTGCGCCGGCGCGGTGTTGGCCGCCGTGGGAGTCGCGGCCGCCGGAGCCGCGGAGCCGGCCAGCGCGCCGGGCGACGCCCCCGCGATCCGCGTGGCCGTGGCGCCGATCGCGGCGGCGGCCGAGTGGAAGCAGGACCGGCCCGTCGGCGCGATGGTCGACATCTGGGAGGAGCTGGCGCTGCGGCTGGGCCGGGAGACCCGGTACATCCGCATGGACAAGTTCATGGGCGAGATCGCGGCGGTGAAGGAGGGCGCGGCCGACGTGGCCCTGGGTCCGATGGCGATCACGGAAAAGTGGGAGCGGGTGGTCGACCTCACGCATGCCGTCGTGCACTCGGGCCTCCGCGTCGTCGCCCGCGAGCGCCGCGACACCGGGTTCCTGACGGCCCTGCGGGAGCTGCCGGTGCGGCAGCTCCTCGGGCTGCTGGCGACGGTGCTCGGCCTCGCCGTGGCGTCGGGCCACCTCCTGTGGTGGTTCGAGCGGGGCGACAACCCGGGCTGCTTTCCCGACCGCTATCCGCGCGGCGTGTGGGAGGCGGTGTGGTGGATCGCCTCGACGATCGTCACGGGCGGCTGCGACGACAAGCACGTCGACAGCGTGCTGGGGCGGCTGATCGCCTTCGCGTGGATGATCGGCGGCATCGTGCTGGTGGCCGCGTTCACGGGCGTGCTCACCGCCACCATGACGGCCGAGCGGGTGACGGGCTCGATCCACGGCCCCCGCGACCTGCCGGGCCGCGTCGTCGGGTGCCAGGAGGAGAGCGTCGTGGTGGATTCCATGCGGGCCCGCGGGGCCGTGCCGCGGGAATATCCAGGCATCGAGGAGGCGCTCGACGCGCTCGAGCAGGGCGAGGTCGAGGCGGTCGTCTCGGAGAACCAGCAACTGGCCACGCTCCTGTCGCGTGCCGACCGCGGCGGCCTGGCGCTGGTGGGGCCGATCTTCGAGCCGAAGGACTTCGGCATCGGCCTCCCGACCGGCAGCCCGCTGCGCGAGGAGCTCAACGCGGCGATCCTGCAGATGCGGGAGGACGGCACGCTCGAAGAGATCATGACCCGCTGGTTCGGCCGTCACGAGTGACGTCGCGAAGGCCCGGGGCCGCCCATGCCCCGTCGCCGGACGTTCGCTCCGGCCATCCTGGCCTGCGCTCACTCGATGCTGGCTGCGTTCCGCCATCCATGGCTCCGCTGGCCAGCAACGCCGGCTCTCAGGGCACGGGCTGCCCCAGGCCTCGAAATCGCGGTGTCGAATCCCGATCCGCCGACGTTTGACGGTGCCCCGGGGCGCACGTAGATTTGGCGGGTTTTCCGGCCAAAACGCCGGTTTCGTCCCCTCCCCCCCGAAAGGCATCGTCCCGCCCATGGCCACCTCGCTCCGGAAGAAGTCCGCTGCCAAGAAGTCAGCCAGCAAGTCCTCGGGCGGGGGCAAGGCCGGCCGCATGATTTATTTCTTCGGGGCCAAGAAGTGCGACGGCGACGGCACGATGAAGGCCCTGCTCGGCGGCAAGGGGGCCAACCTCGCCCAGATGACGAAGATCGGGCTGCCGGTGCCCCCCGGCTTCACGATCACGACCCAGGTCTGCATCGACTACTACAAGAACAAGAAGAAGGTCCCCGCCGGCCTCGAGGACGACGTCCGGTCCTACGTGCGGCTGCTCGAGAAGGAGACGGGCAAGAAGTTCGGCGACATGAAGAACGCCCTGCTCGTGAGCGTGCGCTCCGGCGCCCGCGACAGCATGCCGGGCATGATGGACACGATCCTCAACCTCGGCCTCAACGACGAGACCGTGAAGGGGCTCGCCGAGGCCACCGGCAATCCCCGCTTCGCCTACGACTCCTACCGCCGCTTCATCCAGATGTACGGCGACGTGGTGATGGGGGTGCAGAAGCGGCACGAGAACGAGCACGAGCCGTTCGAGGAGGTGATGGAGGGCCTCAAGCACCAGCTCGGCATCCACCACGACACCGACCTTTCGGCCGAGCACCTCCGCGAGCTGATCCGCCGCTATCTCGCGCTCATCAAGGAGCGGACCCACAAGAGCTTCCCGCAGGACCCCTTCGAGCAGCTCATGGGCGCCGTCGGCGCCGTGTTCGGCAGCTGGATGAACGAGCGGGCCATCCTCTACCGCCGCAAGTACAAGATCCCGGACGAGTGGGGCACGGCCGTCAACGTGCAGAGCATGGTGTTCGGCAACATGGGGGACGACTGCGCCACCGGCGTGGCCTTCACCCGCGATCCGGCCACCGGCGAGGACGTCTTCTATGGCGAGTACCTCGTCAACGCGCAGGGCGAGGACGTGGTGGCCGGCGTGCGCACGCCGCACCCCGTGGCCCACATGGCCCACGACCCGGTGTTCGCCGGCACCTACAAGCAGCTGGAGAAGGTGCGGCAGACGCTCGAGAAGAAGTTCGGCGACGTGCAGGACTTCGAGTTCACGGTCGAGAAGAAGAAGCTCTACATGCTGCAGACGCGGAACGGCAAGCGGACGGCGCTGGCCTACGTGAAGATCGCCCACGACATGGTGAAGCAGAAGCTCATGTCGCCGGCCCACGCGATCCAGTCGGCCGACCCCGATGCGCTCTCGCAGCTCTTGGCGCCGATCTTCGACCGCCACGACTACGAGGCGGCCAAGCAGTCGGGCCGGCTGCTCACCTCCGGCCTGCCCGCCGGCCCGGGCGCGGCCACCGGCCAGCTCGTGTTCACGGCCGCCAAGGCCGAGGAACTCGCCCACAGGGGCGTGAAGGTGGTGCTGGCCCGCGTGGAGACGTCGCCAGAGGACCTGCGCGGCATGATCGCCGCCGAGGGCATCCTCACCAGCCGCGGCGGCGTCTCGAGCCACGCGGCGCTCGTGGCCAGGCAGATGGGCAAGGTCTGCGTGGCCGGCGCCGGCGCGATCCAGATCGACTATGGATCCGGCACGCTCTCCTGCGCGGGCCAGACTCTCCGCGAGGGCGACGCGATCTCGATCAACGGCTCCACCGGCGAGGTCTTCGCCGGGGCCATCAAGACGGCCGACAGCGAGCTCAAGCAGGTGCTCGTGGCCAGGACGATGCGGCCCGAGGACTCGGAGGTCTTCCAGTACTACGAGTTCATCATGAAGCTCGCCGACAAGCATCGGAAGCTCGGCATCCGCACCAACGCCGACACGCCCGAGCAGGTGCGGCAGGCGATCGCCTTCGGCGCCGAGGGCATCGGCCTCACGCGCACCGAGCACA
>JBJTIV010000346.1:0-5239 GCA_046095145.1 Planctomycetaceae bacterium | reverse complement strand
GGCAGGTCGGCCAGGGCGTCGGGCCCGAGGATGAGCCGCAGTTCGGCGGCAGGGTGCAGGGCGGCGAGCGTGACCAGCGTGTCGACGGTCCAGCTCACCCCGCCGCGGTCGATCTCCACGGTGGAGACCTCGAAGGCGTCGCCGGCGGGGGCGAGCGTGCGGTCGCGCTTGTGAGGCGGCACGGCCGCGGGCACGAACACCACCCGGTCGAGCCCGGCCGGCGCGTGCGCGTGCCGCTGGGCCGCGGCGACCGCCTGCGGCTGGCCTACTGCGTGGCCGTGCGCACCGGCGACCTGCCGCCGACGCCGCTGAAGACCGTGGCCGGCGTGGAGGACGACCGGCCGCTGCTCTCGGCGCGGATGCTCGAGCTGACCGAGTGGATGGCCGAGCGGTGGATGGCCCGGCGCGGCGAGGTGCTCGAGGCGGTGCTGCCGGCGGGGGTGCGGGCCCGGCGACGCGGCCGGGTCGATCCGCTGCTCGTCGCGACGGCCGCGGCGCCGACGCGGAAGCCCTCCGCCGCGCAGGCGGCCGTGCTCGCCGCAGCGTCGGAGCCGCGGACGGCGGCCGAACTCGCCCGGCTGTCGGGCGCGAGCCGCGCGGTGGTCGCGCGGCGCGTGAAGCTCGGTCGGCTCGCCCCCGCCGGCCGCGTCGAGCGGGCCGTGGGGGCCGCCGCACGGCCGGCGATCGCCCACGAGCGGCCCGCCGCGCTCTCGGCCGCCCAGGCCACGGCGCTCGCCGCCATCCGCGCGCCGCTCCGCGCCGGCCGGCACGAGACGATCGTGCTGTTCGGCGTCACCGGCAGCGGCAAGACCGAGGTCTATCTTCAGGCCGTGGAGGAGACGGTGGCCCACGGGCGGCAGGCGATCGTGCTCGTGCCCGAGATCAGCCTCACGCCCCAGACCTGCGACCGCTTCCGGGCGCGGTTCGGCGAGGTGGCCGTACTCCACAGCCACCTCACGCCGGCCGAGCGTCACGGCCAGTGGCGGGAGATCGCGAGCGGGGGCGTGAACGTGGTCGTGGGCGCGAGGAGCGCGATCTTCGCGCCCGCGCCGCGGCTCGGCCTCGTGGTCATCGACGAGGAGCACGAGTCGTCGTTCAAACAGGCCACGGCTCCCCGCTACCACGCCCGCGACGTGGCCGAGTGGATCGCGCGGCGGGCGGGCGTGCCGCTGGTGCTCGGTTCGGCGACGCCGGCGCTCGAGACCTTCGCGCGCTGCCTGTCGGGCGAGTGGGCGATGTGCCGGATGCCCGGCCGCGTCGGCGGCTCGGAGCTGCCGGCGGTGATCACGGTGGACCTGCGGGATCCCGGCGCCCGGTCGCGGGGCGCGATCAGCCCGCGGCTGGCGGCCGGCATCCGCTGGGCCCTCGACGCCGGCGGGCAGGTGATGCTGCTGCTGAACCGCCGCGGCTTCGCCACGCACGTGCAGTGCCGCGCCTGCGGCCACACCATGACCTGCCCGCAGTGCGCGCTGGCGCTCACGCTCCATCAGCCCGGCGGCCGCGGCGTGTGCCACGGCTGCGGCCTCGTGACCCGGCTTCCGGCCGACTGCCCGGAGTGCAAGGCGCCGGGCCTCGTGCAGCGCGGCACCGGCACGCAGCGGCTCGAGGAGCAGGTGCGGGCCGCCTTCCCGGACGCGGCCGTGGCCCGCATGGACACCGACACGATGCGGTCGCGCGGCAGCCACGAGCGCACCCTCGACGCGTTCCGCGACCGGCGGATCGACGTCCTCGTGGGCACGCAGATGATCGCCAAGGGGCTCGACTTCCCGGCGGTGATGCTCGTGGGCGTGGTGAACGCCGACGCCGCGCTCCACCTGGCGGACTTCCGCGCGGCCGAGCGGACCTGCCAGCTGGTCACGCAGGTGTCTGGCCGCAGCGGCCGCGGTCCGCTGGGCGGCCGCGTGGTGGTGCAGACGTCCACGCCCGACCACCCGGCGATCCGCGCCGCCGCGGCCCACGACTACGAGGCCTTCGTGCGCAGCGAGCTGCCCGTGCGGCAGGCGCTGCTCTATCCGCCCTTCGGCAGCGTGGTGCGGGTGGTGGTCCGCAGCCTCGACGACCGGGCCGCGGCCGACTGGGCGGCCCATGTGGCCGACCGCCTCCGCCACGAGGCCGCGGCCGCCGCCGACGTGCGCGTGCTCGGCCCCGCGCCCTGCCCGATCGCGAGGCTCCGCGACCGCTTCCGCTGGCACGTGCAGGCCCACGGCCCCGACGGGCCAACGCTGCGGGCGCTCGTCCGCCGCGCCACGGCCGACCTCAAGACCCCGGACACCGTGGCCTGGATCGTGGACGTGGATCCGGTGGACATGCTGTGAGGCCCCGAGCGTGCTGCACGGGAATCTTGCAGCGGGATGCGGTGCCGTCAGGGCGAGAAAAAATCCGTGACGGGTCCGCCCAACGAGCCGGAGTCCCGTCGCTTCCGCTCCGGGCTTCATGCGGCATCGCCCTCGCCGTCATTCAAGCCCCCGGCGGAAGCTGGGGGACTCCGGACCGCATCTGGTCCCGTGCACGTTGCGGAATGATGGCGTGGGTCGTGTCTCCCGCTCGGGCAGCTCGTCGGGGTACGATGAGATTCGGGATTCCCCATGCGATCCTTCACCGACATCCTCGGCGCGACGAGCCTGGAGCGGAAGTGCCGCTTCCTGTTCGGGCTCTGCCTGTTCGTGCTCATCGCCGGGAGCTTCTGGTGGTACGGCAGCCGCTCCGAGGATCTCGTCTTCGCCACGACCCGCAGCACCGGCCGCCACCTCGTCGACGCGATCATGCTCCAGCAGCACTGGAAAACGCTCGAGAAGGAACAGCACCTGGCCAGCACGATCGAGAGCCTCGGCAAGCTGCTGCAGAGCGAGCGCTACGAGTGGTGGCTCCTCGACCCCGACGCCGATCCCGACAAGCGGGCCAGCTACAAGCGGCTCGACGCCGCGGTGCTCGACATGTTTCGCGCGCGACCCGCGACCACGGCCGCAGCGCCGGGGTCGGGCTTCACCGCGCCGGCGGGCTCCGGGGCCGAGTACAGCGAGTTCCGCACCGAAGACCACTCCGAATACCACTATTACCAGCCGATCCGATGGACGAGCAGCTGCCAGGTGTGCCACAAGTATCGCGGTGTGATCGGCGAGGCGCCGCCGGGCAAGGCCGACGACCTCACGCGCTATGCGGAGCACGACCTCATGACCGTGGTCAAGGTGGTGATGCCCGACGCCGCCACGCGCAAGGCCATCAACTGGAACCGCGCCATCCTGCTGGCCACCGCCATCATGACGGTGTTCCTGGCGATGCTGGCGGCCTACGCGATCGTGCGCACGGTGATCGTGAAGCCGCTGGCCCACCTCCGCGAGGTCAGCGAGGAGGTCCGCCGCGGCAACGTGCAGGCGCGGGCCGACGTCCACACCGGCGACGAGTTCGAGGAGTTGGGCGTGGCCTTCAACCGCATGCTTCGCGGCCTGATCGAATCGCAGGAGGAACTGCGAAAGACGAACGGGACCCTCGACCAGAAGGTCGACGAGCTGGCCCAGGCCAACCTCAATCTCTACGAGATGAACCGGCTCAAGGGGGACTTCCTGGCCACGATGAGCCACGAGCTGCGCACGCCCCTCAACAGCATCCTGGGCTTCTCCGACGTGCTCGGCTCGATCCAGTCGCTCGACGACAAGCAGCGGCGCTACGTGGAGAACATCCGCAGCTCGGGCCGCATGCTGCTGGAGATGATCAACGACATCCTGGACCTGGCGAAGATCGAGGCCGGCAAGATGGAGGTGCGGCCGGGCAGCTTCGCGTTGGAGCCCGTGATCGCGGCGCAGTGCGACATGGTCCGTCCGCTCGCCGAGCGCAAGCGGATTGAACTCGCCTTCACGGTGGCGCCGGGCCTGGAGGCGGTCGAGCAGGACATGGCGAAGGTGCAGCAGGTGCTGGCCAACCTGCTGTCCAACGCGGTGAAGTTCACGCCCGAGGGGGGCCGCGTCGACGTGGCCGCGCGGGTCGCCGAGGAGCCGGCCGAGGACTTCCTCATCGAGGTCGCCGACACGGGCGTGGGCATCGCGGAGGAGGAGCAGCAGACCATCTTCGAGAAGTTCCGCCAGGGGCGGGTCTTCCAGGGGGGCGACGACGCGATGACCCGCGAGTTTTCCGGGACCGGCCTCGGGCTGTCGATCGTGCGCGAGCTCTGCCGGCTGCTCGGCGGCGACGTGACGCTCACGACCCAGCTCGGCCGCGGCAGCCGGTTCACCGTGCGGCTGCCGCTGCGGCTGGCCGCGTTGGACCGCGCCCCCGAGCCGACCCTCACCGCCGCCTCGTGACGGGACCGCAGGACGACCTCTCCGGGGAGACTGTGATGGCGAAGGAGCGCGACGTGGCGGAAGTGGTGTTGTTCACCGACGGGGCGTGCAGCGGCAATCCGGGCCCGGGCGGCTGGGCCTACATCCTTCGCCATCCGGGCACCGGCCGTGAGACGAGCGACTCCGGCGCCGAGCGGGACACCACGAACAACCGCATGGAGCTCACGGCGGTCGTCGAGGGGCTCCGGCAGCTCAAGCGGCCCACGGTCGTGGAACTCGTCGCCGACAGCGTCTACGTGGGCACGGGCCTCGCCGAGTGGCTCCCCCGCTGGAAACAGCAGGGCTGGAAGCGGAAGGAGAAGGGCCGTCTGGTGCCGGTGAAGAACGAGGACCTGTGGCGGGAGCTCGACCGCCTCGCCGCGGCCCACACGATCCGCTTCACGCACGTGGCCGGCCACACCGGCCACGCCGAGAACGAGCGCTGCGACCAGCTGGCCGTCGAGGCCTACAAGGAGCTGCAGCGCAACGGGGGCGTGTGAGGCTGTGGTTCGCGTCGGGCGCGGCTCGGGGCTGCCCGTGCCCCGTCGCCGGACGCTCACGTCGGCCTTCCTGGCCTCCGTTCGCTCGATGCCGGCTGCGCTCCGCCATCCATGGCTCCGCTGGCCGCCAACGCCGGCTCTCAGGGCGACGGGCAGCCCCTCGCTGAATCCGCGGTGTCGCAACCGTGGGGCACGGGCGATCCGATGACGACCCGCTCGCAGACTGTGGAACAAGTCTGCCGCCGCAGGATGCGGCGACTGCCGACCGTCGAAAACCTCGGCTTGTCGACCGGTCGGCCACGTGGACAAAGGCCAGGGATGGCTTTGTCCACGGACAGCTAGACTCCCGCCCTGGACGCTTCCGCCCCGACCGTTCGCGAGCCGGCGCTCACCACGCCGCTCGCGCGGCTGCCCGGCGGGGGGACC
>JBJTIV010000345.1:0-9842 GCA_046095145.1 Planctomycetaceae bacterium | reverse complement strand
GCGGTGCCAGGCCCCGCCGCCGGCCCGCCGGAGGCGGTGCCATGAACCCGACCCGGGATCCCGACCGTCCGGTCGCGGCCGACGTGGCCGCTCGGCTCGACGCGGCGCTCGCCGCCGTGCGGCTGGCCGCGGCCGAGACGCTCCGCTGGTTCGGCCGGCCCGACCTGGCCGTCGAGGACAAGGTCGACCGCTCGCCCGTGACGGCGGCCGACCGGGCCGCCGAGGCGATCCTGCGCCGCGAGCTCCTCGGCGCGTTTCCGCACGACGCCTTCCTCGGCGAGGAGACCGGCGCCACCCCGGGCACGAGCGGCTTCGAGTGGGTGGTGGACCCGATCGACGGCACGAAGTCGTTCATCAGCGGAGTGCCGCTGTATGCCACGCTCGTGGGCTGCCGCCGCGGCGCCGCGGGCGTGGTCGGCGTGATCGCGATCCCCGCGCTCGACGAGGTCGCCTACGCCGCGGCCGGCGGCGGGGCCTGGCACCGCCGCGGCTCGGCTGCACCGGCTCCGGCGCGGGTCTCGGCCGCCCGCCGGGCGCACGAGGGGCTCGTCTGCTCGAGCGACTTCACGTCGTTCGCCCGCTGGTCGGGGGGCGGAGCCGCCGGCGAGGCCGCCCGCGGCCGCCTCGAGTCGGCCTTCCGGATCGCCCGCACCTGGGGCGACGGCTACGGCTACCTCCTCGTGGCCACCGGCCGCGCCGAGGCGATGGTCGATCCGCTCATGAACCGCTGGGACGCGGCAGCCGTGGAGACCGTGATCATCGAGGCCGGCGGCCGCTTCACCGACTGGCACGGCCTTCCGCGGATCGACTCGGGCGACGGCCTGGCGACCAACGGGCTCGTGCACGACGAGACGGTGGCGCTGGTGTCCGGCCGCCCGGCCTGACGCCGCCGTCAGCCCCGCCGCCGCAGGTGGAACCGGGTGACGAGACTGCGGTAGAAGAACATCGCGAGCAGGTTGGGCCTCGCGAACAGGATGCGGGTCACGAGACCGATCGCGCCGCGCTTGTGCTCGAACTCGATGTGCTCCCGGATCTCGGTGCGGCCCGCGTCGAGCGGCACGAAGGAGTGCGTGTGCTCCCAGCGGGCCGCCGGCCCGGACGCCTGCACGTCGGTGAACCCGCGGTCGGTCACCCCGCGGTGCACCGCAGTCCAGCGCAGGGGGAGCGGCCCCACCCAGAGGGTGAACTCCGACACCGAGCCCTCGGCCAGCGGCTCGACGCGGTGGAGCCGCACGAACACCGGCGGCGGCGTGAGCCGCTTCAGGGCCCGCGTGTCGCGGTGGAAGTCGCGGACGGCGTCGAGCGGCGCGGCGACGGTGAAGGCGTAGTCGAAGGTCGGCATGTGGCCGTCGCGGAAAACTGCGGCAATGGGCCGAACCGGTGACGCCCGCCGTGCGGTGCGGTACCATCGTCGGCGCGCGTGGCGGCACGCGATGACAGCGGCATCATAGTTCGCGACCACATCCCGTCTGCCTGCAGGCTTTCCGGCCACGTCGTCGGCGCCATGAGCTTCACCACGTCGCTTCCCGCAGCCGCGCCAGCCACGCCCGCCGCGCAGGATGCCGCGGCCGCGTGGTCGCCCCTGGCTCGAGAGTGCGGCTTCTGGCTCGTGCATGTCGCCTTCTGGGCCGCCGCAGCCGCCGCCACGCTGCTCGTGGGCTCCGTCTATGGGGCGACGCGGGCCGAGCCCTCCTGGATGCTCGCGGCCCGCGTGGCGACGCTGGGCGCGGCCACGGCCGGCATGCGCTGGCTGTCCAAGCAGTCGCGGCTGCTCGAGCGGCTCAACGTCACCAAGGCGGGTCTCGTGGCCGGCGGCCTGCTCACGGCGGCCGTCGTGATCACGCTCGCCTTCGCGGCGGCCGCCACGGCCGCGCCGGGCCTCGACGGCCGTCCGTCGCGCGAGCGGCTCGTGGCCGACCTGGCCATCAACGTGACGCTCCTGGCCAACTGGTGCGCCCTCTATTTCGGCTACCAGCTCATCCGCGAGCGCACGACCGCCGAGTTCCGGGCCGTCGAGGCCGAGTCGCTGGCGCTGAAGAACGAATTGCACCGGCTGCAGGCCCAGATCAGCCCGCATTTCCTCTTCAACGCGCTCAACACGGTGCTCGCCAGCCGCGACGACCCCGAGGCCATCGAGACGGTCACCCACTCGCTGGCCTCCTACCTGCGGTTCCTGCTGCGGCCGGCGGCCACGCTCGAGCCGCTCTCCCGCGAACTCGGCGCGCTCGAGCAATACCTGACGGTGCAGGGCGTGAGGTTCGGCGACGCCCTGGTCACCCGCATCGACTGCGACCTCGACGTGCGCGACGTGCGGGTGCCGCCGGTGCTGGTGCAGCCGCTCGTGGAAAACGCCCTGAAGTACGGCGGCGAGTCGGGCGTGAAGCCGCTGCGGGTGGAGGTCTCGGCCCGCCGCGACGGCGAGGCGCTGCTCGTGGAGGTGGCCAACACCGGCCGCTGGGTGCCCCCCGGCCGCAAGGATTCGACCGGCACGGGCCTGCACTCGATCGAGCGGCGGCTGCGGCTGCTCGTCGGCCCCGGCGCGCGGGTCACGCACGACGAGGAGGAGGGCTGGGTGCGGGTGCGGGTGCGGATCCCGCTCGTCCCGGCCGTGACGGGGAGCGACGCCCGGTGATCACGGCGCTTCTGGTGGACGACGAACCCCGGGCCGTCACCCGGCTGGCGGGCCTGCTCGAGCAGTCGGCCGCGGTCGAGGTGATCGGCACGGCCTCGAGCGTGGACGACGCCGAGCGCTTCCTCGCGGGCCGGGTGCCCGACGTGGTGTTTCTCGACATCGACATGCCGGGGCGGCTCGGGGTGGACCTCGTGGCGAGCATCCCGGCGGGCACGAAGCTCGTGTTCGTGACGGCCCACGAGGGGCACGCGGTCGACGCCTTCCGGCACGGCGCCGTCGACTACGTGCTCAAGCCCTTTGACGAGGACCGCCTGGCGATCACGCTCGGCCGGCTCGGCGCGATCCCGGCCGACCGACCGGCGACGCCCGAGCGGCCCGCGCCGGCCGCGGCCAAAGCCCACCACGACGAGCCCCCTCCGGCCGTGCCGCCCGACACCGTGCGGATCTCCCTCGACGCCGGCCGCACCACGGTCCTCGTGCCGCTCCGCGACGTGGCCTGGATCGAGTCGGTGCAAAACTACACCCGCGTGCAGGCCGCGGGCCGCCGGCCGGGCACCATGCGCCGCACCATGCAGGAGTGGGCCGACCTGCTGGCCACCTCGAGCGACTTCCAGCGGCTCGGCCGCTCGCTGATCGTGCGGCTCTCGGCGCTGCGCTCCACGCAGTGGCAATCGCGCGACCAGACGCTGCTGTCGTTCACCGGCGTGGACGACCCGCTGCCGGTGGGCCGGACGGCCGCGGCGCGGCTCCGCGAGTTGCTCGACCGCGGCTGACGCCGGGCGGGCCCGCACCAGCCTTGCGGAAACCCCGCGGTCCGGTATCCTTTGCGGATTCATCGGGCCCTTTTTCTCCGCCACGAAGTGCTGCCGTGCCACGCTCCTGCCAGGTCTGCAACAAGGGCTTCTCCGTCGGCAACCAGGTGACGATCCGCGGCAAGGCCAAGTATCTCGGCGGCGTGGGGACGAAGATCACTGGCATCACGAAGCGGAGGTTCAAGCCCAACCTCCAGCGGCTCCGCGTGACGCTCGGCAACGGCACGAATACGACCCTCCTGGTCTGCACGCAGTGCATCAAGGGTGGCAAGGTGACCAAGCTCGTCCGCCAGAAGCCCTTCCGCCTGCCCAAGGTGGAGAAGGCGAAGCCGGCGGCCGAGGAGGCGGTGCCGTCGGGACCGCGGGCCCGCCCGTAAGCCCGGGCCGAGGCCGCCATGTCGCTCTCCCGCCAGGACGTCGCCAAGGTCGGGCTGCTGTCGCGGCTCGCGCTCTCGGAGGCCGATCTCGACGCGCTCACCGGCGAGCTCTCGAAGATCGTGGGCTTCGTGTCGCAGCTGGCGGAGGTCGACACGTCACGGGTGGAGCCGCTGGCCCATCCGCTCGACGCGGCCAACGTGTTTCGGGCCGACGAGCCGGCCGCCTCGCTGCCGCGCGACGACGCGCTGCGGTCGGCGCCGCGGCACGACGGCGAGTGCTTCCTCGTGCCGGCCGTCCTCGGCGAGTCCGGCGCCGCGTAGGTGCCGGGCTGCCGGCCTCCCCATGAATCCTCTCCAGCTCTCCGCCGTGGACCTCGTGGCCGCCGTGGCGCGCGGCGACGTGTCGGCGGTGGAATGCACGGAGCGGTTCCTCGAGCGGATCGAGGCGGCCAACGGCACGGTCAACGCCTTCCTGGCCGTCGACCGCGCCGGCGCCCTCGCCAGGGCCGCCGACGTCGACGCCCGCCGCAAGGCCGGCCGGCCGCTCGGCCCGCTCGCCGGCCTGCCCGTGGGTGTGAAGGACGCGCTGTGCACGAGCGACCTGCCCACCACCTGCGCCTCGAAGATGCTCGCCGGCTACCGGCCGCCCTACGACGCCGAGGTCGTGGCCCGGCTGCGACGGGCCGACGCCGTGATCGTGGGCAAGACGAACATGGACGAGTTCGCGATGGGCGGCTCCAACGAGAACTCCGCCTTCGGCCCGGTGCGGAATCCCTGGGAACCGGCCCGCACGCCCGGCGGCTCGAGCGGCGGCAGCGCCGCCTGCGTGGCGGCCGACATGGCGCCGGTGGCCATCGGCTCCGACACCGGCGGCTCGATCCGCCAGCCCGCCGGCCTGTGCGGCATCACGGGCCTGAAGCCCACCTACGGCCGCGTCAGCCGCCGGGGCCTGGTGGCCTTCGCCTCGAGCCTCGACCAGATCGGGCCGATGGCCCGCTCCGCGGCCGACTGCGCGCTCGTGCTCGAGACGATCGCCGGCCACGATCCGGGCGACTCGACGTCGCTGGCCGACGCCGTACCCGCCTATTCGAGACTGCTCGACAAGCCGCTGGCCGGGCTGCGGATCGGCCGCGTCGCCGAGCACTTCGCGGCGGGGCTCGACCCCGAGGTGGCCCGGGGCGTGGAGGAGGCCTTCGCCGTCTTCAAGGCGGCGGGCGCGACGATCCACGACGTGACGCTGCCGCACGCGAAGTACGGCATCCCCACCTACTACCTCGTGGCCCCCTGCGAAGCCTCGAGCAACCTCGCCCGCTACGACGGCGCGCACTACGGGCATCGTTCGACGGCACAGGCCGGCGGCGGCTTCGAGTCGCCGCTCGTCGAGATGTACTGCCGCAGCCGGGCCGAGGGCTTCGGACCCGAGGTGAAGCGGCGGATCATGCTCGGCACCTACGCGCTCTCGGCCGGCTACTACGACGCCTTCTACGCCAAGGCGCTCCGCGTGCGCCGGCTCATCCGCCAGGACTACCTCGACGCCTTCGCCCAGGTGGACCTGATCGGCGGCCCGGTGTCGCCCACGGCGGCCTTCCGGCTCGGCGAGAAGACGGGCGACCCGCTGGCGATGTACCTCGTCGACATGTACACGGTGGGCACGAACCTCGCGGGCGTCGGCGGCATCTCGTTTCCCTGCGGCTTCACGGCCGGGGGCCTGCCCATCGGCTTCCAGCTCCAGGGGCCGGCCCTCGCCGAGCCGCTGCTCCTGAACGCCGCCGACCGCTTCCAGCGGCTCACCGACTGGCACCTCCGGCGGCCGGCCCCGACCGCCTGACGCACCGATGACGACCTCTCCCGCCACCGCCGAGCCCTACACGACCGTCATCGGCCTCGAGGTCCACGTCCAGCTGCTGACGAAGACGAAGCTCTTCTGCGGCTGCTCCACCACCTTCGGCTCGCCGCCCAACACGCAGGTCTGCCCGACCTGCCTGGGCCTGCCGGGCTCGCTGCCGGTGCTGAACCGCCGCGCCTTCGACCTGGCGGTGCGGGCGGCGCTGGCGCTCAACTGCAGGATCGCCCCGTTCACGAAGTGGGACCGCAAGAACTACTTCTATCCCGACCTGCCGAAGGGCTACCAGATCAGCCAGTTCGACCTGCCCTTCTCGAGCGACGGGCACCTCGAGGTGGTGGACCCCAAGGGCGGCTTCTCGCGGAACGTCGGCATCATCCGCGTGCACCTCGAGGAGGACGCGGGGAAGAGCATGCACGACGAGGCCGCGGGCACGGCCGACAGCCGCATCGACCTGAACCGCGCCGGCACGCCCCTCTGCGAGATCGTGTCGCAGCCCGACCTGCGCTCGCCCCAGGAGGCCCGGGCCTGGCTCAACGAGCTGAAATGGCTGCTCGTCTACCTGGGCGTGAGCGACTGCAACATGCAGGAGGGGAGCCTGCGGGTGGATGCCAACGTGAACCTCCACATCCCGGTGGCGGGCGCGGGGGGGGCCGCCGGCCGCATCGCCAAGACGCCGATCGTGGAGATCAAGAACATGAACTCCTTCCGCTCGGTGGAGCGGGCGCTCGTCTACGAGGCGGCGCGGCAGTGGGAGGAGTGGCAGGCGACGAAGGTGGAATTCGGCAGCGCGCCCAAGCAGACCCGCGGCTGGGACGACGCCGCGGGCGTCACCCGCGGGCAGCGGAAGAAGGAGGAGTCGAGCGACTACCGCTACTTCCCGGAGCCCGACCTCGTGCCCGTGACGGTGACCGAGGCGGAGGTGGCCGCGGCCCGCGCCGCGATGGGCGACCCGCCGGCCGTCCTGCGGAAGGCCCTGGCCGACCGCTGGACGATCTCGGCCTACGACGCCGACGTGCTCGTCAACCAGGGCCGCGACCTCGTGGCCTGGTTCGAGGACCTCGCCGCGCGGGTGGGCGAGGGCAAGGCGGCGAGCAACTGGATGCAGCAGGACGTGCTGCGCACGCTCAACGAGCGCGGCTGGACGATCGCGGAGTTTCCGCTGCGGCCGGAGGCCGTCGCCGACATCATCGGCCGGGTGCAGAAGGGGGACTTCGACACCAGCCGCGGCCGCGAGATCTTCGCCGCGGTCCTCGACTCCGGAAAGCCGGTGGCGGACGTGGTGGCCGCGCTGGGCATCGCGGCGGTGAGCGACGACGAGGTCGTGGCGCTGTGCCGGGAGCTGCTCGCGGCCAATCCCAAGATCGTGGCCGACGTGCGGGGGGGCAAGGAGCAGGCCGCCGCCGGCCTGATCGGCCAGGCGAAGAAGAAGAATCCCAACGTCAATCCCGGCAAGATCCGGCAGGTCTGCCTCGACCTCATCAAGGGCATGTGACGAGGCCCGACATCGCCTCCGACTCCCGCGGTCGTCGGGACGTTCCGAGCGCGGCTCGTGACGGAGGCGTGCGACAGCCGAGGTCGCGAGGCGACCGGTGTTCGTGGCGGCGGTCGGAACCGGGGGCGGTCATGCAAGCCCCGGGGCGGAAGCCCGGGGACACCGCGTCGTGGCGGAGACCGTGTTCCATGCTCCACGATGTCGCGGGGTTCTCCGCAGGCGCGCTCGATGCGCATGGGAATCGGGAGCCGGGGCCACCCGGAGTCCCCCAGCTCCCGCCGGGCGCTTGAACAAGGACGGCGCGCACCATCGACACGCGCGAGCGCGGGGTATGCGGGTGGCCAACCGACCGGCCACCGCAGAGCCTCGAGACCCTTCACCTCCTTTCCCGCCGCTCGCGCTCCGCCGGAGCCGATACAATCCCCGCATGGCCGCTCCGGTCCGGACCTCCCGAGTTCCAGCGCGCGGCGACGGCGGCCCCTCCCGCACGCCCGCTCCGTCCGCGGACCTCCTGCGCGAGTGGGACCGCGAGCACGTCTGGCACGCGTTCACGCAGATGCAGGAGTACGACCCGCTGCTCATCGAGCGGGGCGAGGGGGCGTGGCTCATCGACGTCGACGGCCGCCGCTACCTCGACGGCTCGGCGAGCATGTGGTGCAACGTCCACGGCCACCGGCACCCGCGGCTCGACGCCGCGCTCGAGGCGCAGCTCGGCCGCGTGGCCCACACCACGAACCTCGGCCTCTCGAATCCCACCACCGTGGAATTCGCCCGCCGGCTCGTCGAGGCGGCGCCTGCGGGCCTGGAAAAGGTGTTCTTCACGGGGGACGGGTCGAGCGCGATCGAGACGGCCCTCAAGATGGCCTTCCAGTTCTGGCGGCAGGCGACGCCGGCGCGGCCCGAACGCACGCGCTTCATCGCGCTCTGCGAGGCCTACCACGGCGATACGCTCGGCGCGATCGGCGTGGGCGGCGTGGACCGGTTCACGGCGCTGTTTCAGCCGCTCACGTTCGCGGCCATCCGGCTGCCGTCGCCGGGCGGCCCGTGCCCGCACTCGGCCGCGCCGGCCCCGACGCTCGCCGAGTCGCTCGCGGCCCTCGCGCGGTTGCTCGAGGCCCACGCGCACGAGACGGCCGCGGTCGTGATGGAGCCGCTCTGCCAGGCGGCGGCCGGGATCTGGGTGCACCCGCCGGGGTTCCTCCGCGGCGTGGCCGACCTCTGCCGGCGGCACGACGTCTTGCTCATCCTCGACGAGGTGGCCACGGGCTTCGGCCGCACCGGCACGCTCTTCGCCTGCGAGCAGGAGGGCGTGGCGCCCGACTTCCTCTGCCTCGCGAAGGGGCTCACCGCGGGCTACCTGCCGATGGCGGCCACGCTCACCACCGGGCGGGTGTGGAATGCCTTCCTCGGCCCGCACGGCGACCGGCGGACGTTCTTCCACGGCCACACCTACGGCGGCAATCCGCTGGCCGCGGCGGTGGGCCTGGAGTCCCTGAACGTGTTTCGCGACGAGCGGGTGCTCGAGTCGCTGCCGCCCAAGATCGCGCGGCTGCGGGAGCACGTGGAGCGGCTCGCAGCGCTCGACCACGTGGGCGGGGTGCGGCAGTGCGGCCTCGTGGCGGGGATCGACCTCGTGGCCGACAAGGCGTCGGCCGCCGCCTACCCGTGGGAGGAAAAACGCGGCATGCGGGCCTGCCTGGCCGCCAGGGGGCACGGCGCGCTCCTGCGGCCGCTCGGCGACGTGGTGGTGCTGATGCCGCCCTTGTGCATCACGCTCGACGAGATCGACCTGCTCGCCGCCGCCGCCGAGGCCGGCATCCGCGCCGCGACGGCTGCCGGCTCACGGCTGCCGGATCGTGGCCGTCCCTGATGCCCGCCGGGCGCGTCTGCGGCAGGACCACACCGCCTGAGCACAGGCGGCGATTGACGCCAGGGCGAGCGTGGACGGCTCGGGAAGCGGAGCGGTCGAGAACTCCGAAGGACCGATGAGAACGCCGGTGGCATTCCCCAGATCGGTGAGCACCATGTAGGCGGTATGCGTGCCCGCGGCCAAGAGGATCGGGATCGCGTTGGTGTTGTTCGTGATCGACAGGAACTGTCCGGAGGCCGTGTTCGTGGTCGTGATCTTGAAGCCGCCGCTGATGGTTGGCTGTCGGGGATCGGCGTAGTCGATCGTGCCATTGACGAAATAGTCGAGGCGATTGTCGACCGCAGACGGAAAGTTCAGGTAGTAGTTGTTGGTTTCCGGGATCGTGAAGGTCTGGGCGGCGATCCACTTGTACCACGTCGATTGGGTTCCCGTGCTCACGGGAGCGAGCGCCGTGCTCACGGCCCAGACACTGGGGTCAGGGGCGATCCAGTGGTACGTCGTCCCGCCCGTGGTGTAGCCCGTCTGGGGGCCAGAAGTACCTCCGGCGATGACAGTCCCCGATCCCAGCCACGGAGAGGCCACGTTTTGCGGCACGTACGCATCGTACCCGAGTGATTGTCCACCAGGAGGCGTGTAATACGGCTTCCACTTAATCCTCGCGCGCTCGAACCCGGTGTGCCGCTGATGCCGCATTGCTGGCGGGGAACGTCTGCTGGCGTGGGTTCGGGGCTACTCATGCCCCGTCGCCGAACGTGCGCTGCGTCGACCAATCCGCCAGGGCGGATCGGTCCACGTGTTCATGATCCTTGATGG